>NZ_JBHTST010000137.1:0-23430 GCF_042794995.1 Streptomyces sp. NPDC056503 | reverse complement strand
GAGGAGCCCGGTGTGATCACCGGGCTCCTCCCCTCGGTCGTCCGCCGGGGCCGTGAGGCTCAGGCGGTCTTGTCGAAGATCAGCGTGAGCAGGCGCGCCACCTCGTCCGCCGAGGCCTTCTCCAGACCGTCGATCCCGTCGGCGAACTCCTCGCTGCCGCCGGTGCCGAGCCACTTGTCCCGCACCACTCCGGCGATCGGCGGCCGGTCCTCGCCGCCGCCGATGGCGCCCATGGGCACGTGCAGCTCGCGGCTGACCCGCCGGCCGTCCTTCAGGACGAGGTTCACGCGCGCGCCGGTCACCTTGCGGGCGTCGCTGAAGTCGACGCTCGGGGCGGGCAGGTCGCCCACCAGGTCGACGAGCCACTGCCCGTCGCCCTCCCAGCCGGCGCCGAACTGCCGCAGCCACTCCTTGCCCGGCGCGCCGGCCTGCCGCAGCGCCTCGCCGAAGGGCACCTCGCAGTGGAACAGGTCGCGCGTCATGGCCTGGTCCAGGCGCACCTCGACGCGGTCGGCGAGCGACCACCGCTCGGTGTCGGCGAGCCCCTTCTCGGTGAAGTCGTCGGTGCTGAGCTGCCCGGTGAGGAGGGCGGTGGCCAGGGTGTACCGCAGCGAGAACACCAGCGCGCTGACCGGGGAGACCGGGCCCCGCAGGTACTCGGCGGCGCGCCGCTCCACGATCGCCGTGTACAGGGAGGTCTCGACGCTGACCTCCTCGATGTCGTCGGCGCGCAGCGGACGGTCCGGCGTGGACAGCTCGTGGTGGAGCTCCAGGCCCACGTCGATGGCGGAGTCCATGCCGGGGCCGCCGGGGTGCACCTTGAAGGAGGTGGTGCGGGTGTGCCAGCGGGTGCCGAGTCCCGCCACGATCGCCTGGGGGAGCGGGACCGTGGCGAAGCGGGAGAGGAAGCCCTCCGGGTGCTCGAAGATCACCCGGCTGCCCGCCAGACCGGCGGCCGAGGCGTCGCAGGCGTCCAGCCCGACGCGTACCGGCGTCGAGGCGCCGAAGAGCTTGGCGTCACCGTCGAGGAAGCCGACCGGCACGGTGCGGGGCGGCAGTCCGAAGCCGAGGCCGAGGGTGTCCACCCAGCGCTGCGCCGAGGCGTTCTCGCCGCGCAGCCGCCCGGCTATGGCACCGGTGACGTGGGTGAACGCGGCGCTCTGGCCCCGGAAGGGTCCCAGCGTGGTGGCGGCGGTGATCCGGGCCGCGGTCTCGTTGGCGACGATGATCGAGGTGAGCAGCTGCTCCCCGGTGAGGCCCTGGCTGACGGCGTAGGCGAGGGGGACGGTCACGGTCGAGTTGGACAGGTGTCCGGCGTAGGCCGTGTCGTCGAAGTGGAGCCAGGAGCCGAGGCTGGCGAGCACGAAGGCGGAGCGGGCCGGGTCGTCCTGGAGGGGCTCGCCGAAGGCCTGGACGAACCGCCGGCCCAGGGGGTGTTCGAGGCCGGCCCGTGCGGCGGCCAGCTGGGACAGGATCTGGAGTTTGGCGGTGGCGACGACGTCGTCCGGTACGTCGTCGAGGCGCAGCGCGCTCGCCCATCCCGCCAGCTCTTCCGTGAGTGTCGTCACTGGGTCTCCCTGGGTCGTCGCGGTGCTCTCGCCGCCGTGTTTCCGGTGCCTACGTGTGTCTTACGCGCGAGATGCCCGCACCCCTCAACTCGGCGGCGCGAGATGCCCGCACCCCTCGACTCGGCGGCGCGAGATGCCCGCACCCCTCGACTCGGCGGCGCGAGATGCCCGCACCCCTCGACTCGGCGGCGCGCGGGCTCCGCCGAGACGGCGGGCCGTCTTTTTTGAGGGGTGCGCCGCCGGCCCGCGTAACTGGAGTGTTCGTCCCTCCACCCGCACCCACACTGAGTGAGGCAACTGCCGTGACAGCCGCACTTCCGCCCACCCGCCTGCAGTCCGGGACGTCGAGCGAGACGGCCCACCTGACCGCGCGCGCCCGCGCCGCCGACGCCGTCATCGAGCCCGGCAGGCGACTGCTCGGCGACACCTTCGCGCACCTCTTCGTCACCGTCCCGCCGCCCGCCACCTCGCAGGAGGCCCTGGACCGGCTCCAGCTCCTGGACGGCGCGCACGGCGGCTTCATAGCCGAGATCCTGCTGCGCCAGCGCTACTTCGAGGACCTGGTCGCGCTCGCGGTCGACGCGGGGGTGCGCCAGGTGGTGCTGCTCGGCGCCGGATACGACACCACGGCGCTGCGCTTCACCGGCTCCGAGCCGGTGCGGTTCTTCGAGGTGGACCACCCCGCGACGCAGCGGGCCAAGCTGGAGACGCTCGCCGCGGCGGAGCTCACCTCCCCGGTCGTCTCGGTGCCGCTCGACTTCACCTCGGGCGCCTCGCTGCGCGAGGAGCTGGTCGCGCACGGCTTCGACACGGAGGAGCCGTGCGTCGTCGGCTGGCTCGGGGTGACCTTCTTCCTGCCGCCGGAGGCGTGCAGCGCCACCCTCGCCGACCTGGCGGACACGGTCGCGCCGGGCAGCCTGGTGCTGTTCGACTACATGGACGAGTCCGTCGTGGACGGCACCAGCTCCTACCAGGGGGCGCTGACGATGGCGCGCCAGGTGGCCGAGCAGGGCGAGCCGTACATCAACGGCCTGACCCCGCTGACGGCCGCCGAGGCCGCCCGCGCGGCGGGCTTCGAGCCCGTGGAGCAGCTGCGCGTGAACCAGCTGGTCCGCCGTTACGGCGGCACCGACCCGTACTGCAGCGACGACGACTTCATGGGCCTGGTCACGGCCCGCCGCACCGAGCGGGAGCCGGGCGGCCGCGGTGAGTGACACGGGCTGGGCGGCACGCGCCCTGCTGATCGCCAACCCCCTCGCGGGGGTCGGCGATCGCCGGCGGATCGACGAGGCGGTGGCGCACTGCGAGCGTCTGGTGCCGCACCTCGACGTGGTCCTCACCGAGTACCGGGGCCACGCCGAGGAGACGGCGGCGAAGGCCGCCGCCTCGGGGGCCGACGCGGTGGTCGTGCTCGGCGGGGACGGCACGACCCGTGAGGTGGCGTCGGGGCTGGCCCGCGCGGGTCTCGCCGAGCCCGGGGGGAAGCGGCCCGCGATGCTCAACCTGCCCTTCGGCAGCGGGAACTCGTTCTTCCGGGAGATCTGGGCCGACGTGCCCTGGGAGCGGGCCCTCGACGAGGCCCTGTCCGGTGGGCGGCCGCGGCTGCGCCGGGTGGACATGGCGCACATCCGGGAGACCGACGTCCTGGCGCTGCTGGGCGCGGGGGCGGGTCTGGTCGCCGACACGACGGCGGTGGCCGCCGGGATGCTGGACGTCCCGGGCCGTGACCGGTACCAGCAGGCGCTCGCCCAGGTCATGAGCGCGTACACGCCGTACGAGGGGCGGGTGAGCGTGGACGGGAAGGTCGTCCACGAGGGCCCGGTCGTCCTGGTGAACATCGGCGGCGGCCGCTACCGGGCGGGCCGGTTCAAGCTGATGCCGGAGTCGGTGATCGACGACGGTCTGCTCGACATCTGCGTGGTGGGCGGGGAGATGGACGTGCTCCAGCTGGCCGGGCTGACCCGGGACGGGAGTCACGTCGGGCAGCCGGGCGTGGTGTACGAGCGGGGGTCCCGTTTCGTCATCGAGCGTGCCGACGGCGAGGGGCTCACCTTCGAGCACGACGGCGAGCTGTGCGCGGGCGACGCCTCCCGCTACACGGTCGACGTGCTGCCCGGTGCGGTGTCCGTCCTGGCTCCGGCGCGCCAGGAGTTGCGGGCCGAGCTTTAATACCTACTGTTGGTATGTGATGTGGGTCACGTCCCGGAGAGTGCGTTGACACCCGTCTGTGACGCTCAATACATTCCTACCAACGGTATCTAAGAAAGGGTGTGTGTCCCGTGGCTACCACCGATGTCGGCGCTCCACAGCGGCGGTCAGCGGCGTCGTTACTTCTCCTGGCGTCCGGAGCTTCGTTCCTGGCGGTGCTCGACGTCACCGTCGTGAACCTGGCGATGCCCGACCTGCGTGAGGACTTCACCAGCGCCGCGTTCAAGGACCTGTCATGGGTCATCACCATCTACGCGATCGTCTTCGCGGCCCTCCTGGCCCCGGCGGGACGCCTCGCCGACGCCCTGGGCCGGCGCTCCCTCTTCCTCGCCGGCATGAGCATCTTCACGCTGGCGTCGGTGGTCTGCGCCCTCTCGCCCAACCTCACCGCCCTGCTCGCGGCCCGTGCGGTCCAGGGCCTCGGCGCCGCGGCGATGATCCCCGCCTCGCTCGCCATCGTGCTCATGGACTCCCCGCCGGAGAAGCGCCGCGCGGCCATCGGCCAGTGGAGCGCCGCAGCGGCCATGGCCGCGGCCGTCGGTCCCGCCCTCGGCGGCGTCATGGTCGACACCTTCGGCTGGCGCTCGCTCTTCCTGATCAACATCCCCTTCGGCCTGTACTTCCTGTACGGCGCCACCGGGCTGCCGCGCACCGCGGGCATGGGCACCGAGCGCAAGCTCCCGGACGCCCTCGGCACCGTCCTGCTCGGCGCCGGCGTCGGCCTCCTCTGCCTCGGCATCAGCAAGGGCAGCGAGTGGGGCTGGAGCGAGACCTCCAGCCTGGTCTGCGTCATCGCCGGCCCGGTCCTGATCGCCCTGTGCCTGTGGCGCTCCGTCAAGCACCCGGCGCCCGCCCTGGAGATCTCCCTCTGGAGCAACCGGACCTTCGCCCTGGCCAACGCCGCCGCGTTCTTCTACGGCATCGCGCTCTTCGCCTGGCTCCTGGTCGGCGTCCTGTACGTCACCCAGGTCTGGGGCTACTCCGAGCTGAAGGCCGGACTGGCCATGACGCCGGGCGCGTTCGCCGCCACGATCGTCGCCATGCGGGTCGGCAAGCTGCCCCCGACGTACGGCCCCAAGCTCGCCACCGCCGGTGGCGCGGTCATCCTGGCCGGCACGGGCTTCCTGCTCGCCTTCACCCTGCCCGACCACTCGATGTTCCTCGCCTACTGGCTGCCGCTCGGCATCCTCGCGGGCGTCGGCATGGGTGCCATCACCACCGGTACGGCCACGGCCGCCGCGCTCACCGTCTCGCCGCTCCGGTTCGCCGGCGCGACGGGCCTCAACCAGACGGTCCGCCAGATCGGTGGCGCCCTCGGCATCGCGGTCCTGGCCACCACGGTCTCCGGCAGCCTCAAGGACGTCGCCGACTTCGAGCGCATCTACCTGATCGCCGCGTGCTCCTCGGTCGTGGTCGCCCTCCTCGGGCTCGGCCTCACCATCAAGCTGCCGCCGACCCCGCCGGCCGCCACGCCCCCCGCGCAGCCCGCCGGTGAGCAGAAGACCCCGGCGACCGACGCGGCGAACTAGCCCGGCACCACCGCCTTCCCATCCCAAGGAGAAGCCAGCCATGACGAGCACGGAGTCGCCCGCGGATCACACGAGGGAGCTGGAGGACCCCCACGTCCTGACCGTGGAGGAGATCACCACCCTGCTCCAGGGCGCCCCCTGGGCCCGGTACGCGGCCATCGGCGACAGCATCGTCGAAGGTGTCCGCGAACCGGTCGAGGGATACGCCGACCTCGGCTTCGCCGACCGCGTCGCGGACGGCCTGCGGCTGATCAACCCGCAGCTCGAGTACCGCAACTTCGGTGTGCGGGACCTCGGGGCCGCGAAGATCAGGGCCACTCAGCTCGACCAGGCGCTGGACTTCAAGCCCGACCTCGCCGTCGTGGTGGCGGGTGGGAACGACATGCTGGGCAAGCACTTCGACACGGCCATGGTGGAGACCGAGCAGGTCCGCATGGTCTCGGCGCTCCGCAGCCGCGGCTGCACCGTCGTGACCATGGGCCTGTTCGACAACACCTGGACGCCGTACGTCGCCGACAAGTACCGGGCGGCGATGAAGGAGCGGATCCGGCAGTTCTCCGACCTCACCCAGGCGGTGACCCAGCGGCTGGGCGGTCTGCACGTGGACCTGCCCAGCCACCCGGCCGGCAAGGAGCTGATCTTCGCCTCCGACGGCCTCCACCTCAACGCGCGCGGACAGGCGATCACCGCGACCGAGGTGATCCGCACGCTCGGCGCGCACCTCGCCGCCGAGAGGGCCTGATCCCGCCGTCTCCCCCGAGACCCGGTCCCGGCAGGCGCGCGACCGCCTGTCCCCCGCAGCGGTACGCCGCCCGCCGGGGCCGCCGAGCTCCTCCTTCCGGAGGAGCTCGGACTTCGGCATGTCCGGAGGATTCCCATGTGCAGGACGCAGACAAGGAAGGTGGGACACCGTGGACGCCATCTCCGCCGACGAGCGGCGTGACCCCTACAGCATCGCCCCGGGCATGGCCGCGGAGCTGCTCGCGCAGGCGCCCTGGCGACGGTTCGTCGTCCTGGGCGACGGCTTCGCCGAAGGGCCGGGGGAGCCGTGCGAGGGGTACGCCGACGCTCCCTGGGCCCACTGCGTGGCCGCCGCGCTCCGCTCGGCCCACCCGGACCTGGCCTATCTCAACCTGGCCCAGCGGGACCCGATCGCCGCGGAGGTGCGCGCCCGGCAGCTCGGCAAGGCGCTGACCTTCCAGCCCGACCTCGCGGCGGTGGCGGCGGGCGGCAGCGACGTGCTGCGCGACTCCTTCGACGCCGACGCGACCGAGGCCGAACTGGCGCGGATCATCGCGCCGTTGAGGGACGCGGGCGTCGACGTCGTCGTCCTCGCGCCGTTCGGCAGGGGGAGTACGGGGACCGCGCCCAAGGACGTCCTGCGCCGGCGGCTGCGGCTCCTCGCGGAGCGCACCTACGACCTGGCGCTGCGCAACGGCGCCATCCACGTCGACCTCAGCGCCCACCCCGCCGACGCCGACCCCGGGATCTTCGGCGCGGACGGCTGGCGCGTCAACGCGCGGGGCCACGCGATCGCCGCCGCGGCGACGATCCGCCGGCTGGGCGTCCACCTCGGGGTGCACGGCCCGACGTCGCGGCACTGAACGCCCGAGGCCTCCTGGCACACCCAGGAGGCCCCCATGGCACGGCCCGCGGCCCGGGCGTCACGGCTTCAGGGTCGACGGCATCCGCTGGACGGACTCGAAGAGCAGCCGGAACTGGCTCAGGGTGGATTCGAGGAGCTCGTCGGTGTCGTCCGCGTGCGCCATGGCCATCGCGGCCTCCACCTGGGCCCCGTAGATCATCGAGGCCAGCGACTCGATCTCGTGCCGGTGGTACCGGTCCTTGCCCAGGGCCTGGGAGAGGCCGTAGGACATCATGCGCCGGCAGTCGGCCCTGATCTCGCGCATCGCCTCCCACCCCAGGGCGCCCGGGGCGTCGATGAGGGTGATCCGCTGGGTGCTGGGCTCCATGGAACCCACCAGGAATTCCCGAATTCCCTGGAACAGCGCTTCCCAGGGGTCGTTGTAATGCGAGTACTTCTGGGCGATCGCACTGGAGAGGTCCTGCTGCTCCCGCTCGTACACCGCGCGGAAGAGCTGTTCCTTGTTCTTGAAATGGTGGTAGAACGCGCCCTTCGTGACCTCGGAGGCCTCGCAGATGGCGTCGAGCGATGTGGAGGCGTAGCCGTCCCGTGCGAAAAGCTTCCGCGCCGAGGCGAGAAGCTGCTGCGTGGTCGCGGAAGAGCGCTCCTGCTGCGTACGGCGCCCGGTTCTTCTCGCCACCGTCTGCTGAGTCATGGTCCTGCGCTCCTTCCTACGACCGGCTTGTCTAGGTTACGTACCGATAGCATGAATCTGCAATGGGGTGGGGGCCGGAGTGACGGACGGGTCAATCACGTTTCTCCGGCACGACTTGACCACCATTTTGCAACCCCCGCCCCGGGCCCGTGCGGGGCTCGCCCACCGCGCCCGCTTCTCTGGCAAGTTCGATGCGGTCGAGGGCCTCGGGCGTCGCCACGTACGGCAGCAGATGGCGCAGGAACGAGATCACCCGCTGCCCCAGATCGGCCCCGTCGGGCAGGATCTGGGCGGCGAGACGGGCTCCGGCGAAGGCACCGACCAGGAGCTCCGCGGTCTCGGCGGCGGCGACGTCGGGACGGAGCGCCCCCTGCCGGTCCGCCTCTTCGAGGAGGTGCTGATAGCGCCCGGCCCAGGCGAGATACGGACGCTGGCGTTCCGCCGTGTCAAGTCCCTGTTCCAGACATAAGCGAAAGCTGCCTCGGGCGATGGGGTCGTCCTCCAGCTGGCGGGCCGTGGCCAGCGCCCGTTCCTTGAGTTCCTCGAGCTTGTACGGCAGTGGCCGCCCGGTCGCCGAGCGGGTCATCCACTCGTCCAGGACGGCGCTCGCCACCTCGTGTTTCGAGGCGAAGTGGAAGTAGAACGCACCCCTGGTGACACCGGCCCGCGCGGCGATGCCGACGCACGTCGCGGCCATGTAACCGCGTTCGGCGAACTCCTCCGCCCCTGCCTCCAGGATGAGCCGGCGGGTTCTGGACGCCCGATCCTGTTTCGCCATACATCCTCCTGTCGATTTATGGATGGATTACGTCAGGCCTGGGCGGCCGGAATATGACGTTCAAACAGCCGAATTTTGGCCGGATCTCGCCTTGTCGGCCTGAAAGAGCCCATCGCGGCCCAGAGAAAAGGGGGTTGTGCTCAAAACCAGCACGTGTGTATGTTCTGGAATCGACAGGGGGTTCGATCTATCGCTCGTCAGGGAGCGACGTCGCGCCACTCGGTCCGGAAAGGCATGGTTGGCTCTTTCTTTTCTGACGTTTCCATACGTGCGGACGGGTTCAATGTAACACGTTCTCACGTCAGTTCCGAAGCGCGGGGGATTAAGGTGCATATTGGACTGCTCGGACCATTAACCGTAACCGATCAATGCATTCCCATAGATATTCCGGGAGAGAAGCTCAGGGCCATTGTCGCGACCCTGGCTCTCACGTCCGGAACGACGGTTTCCTCATTCGCCCTCCTCGACGAGCTCTGGGGCGAACAGCCGCCGCGCAGTGCGGCGAACTCCCTGCAGGGCCACATCGCCCGGCTGCGCAGGTCGCTGGTGCAGCACAGCGGCAGGGAGGAGATGCGGAAGGTGATCCGGACCTCGGGGTCCGGCTACATGCTGGCCCTTCCGCCCGAGAACGTCGACGCCTCCCGGTTCATCGTGGACGTCGAGCTGGCGGGCCGCCTGAAGGCCCGCGACCCGGAGAAGGCCATCGCCCTCCTCACCAAGGCCCTCGACACCTGGCGGGGGCCGGCGCTCCTCGACACCGGGCACGGCATGATCTGCCGCACCGCCGCGGCCCGCCTGGAGGACACCCGGCTGATGGCCAGGGAGCTCCTCATCGAGGCCAAGCTGGCCCTCGGCAACCACTACGAGGTGGTGTCGGAACTGGAACAGCTGCTCGCCCGCCACCCCCTCAGGGAGCGGCTCTGCGAGCAGCTGATGATCGCCCTGTACCGCTCGGGCCGCCAGGCCGACGCGATCGGCACCTTCCACCGGGTGCGCCAGCGGCTCTCCGCCGAGCTGGGCCTGGAGCCGGGCCCCGGGCTGCAGAACACCATGGCCGAGATCCTGCGCCAGGGGCCGAGCCTGCTGCACCAGGTCGGCTGAGGACGGGCCGGGCCGCACGGGAGACCGACCCCCGTGCGGCCCGCCGGCGCGCGCCCCGGGCCCGGCGGCGCGTACCCGCCGGTGTGTGCCCGGCGGCGCGTGCCCGGGTCGGGAGGCCCGTACCCCGGGCCGCCGGCCCGGGATCCGGTCGTCAGATGGACTTGGTCACGCGCAGGATCTGCCAGATCGCCCCGAAGCTCGCGCCGCCCTGGAAGGCCAGGTACTCGGGCAGCACCAGGTGCGGCGCCCACTTCTCCTTGTACGCCAGCTGGGTCGCGGCCGGATAGACCGAGCCGCCCTTCTCCGCGAGCAGCCGCATGAACTTGCCCGTCAGCGGACTGTGGCCGGGGACCTCGCACTCCGGGTCGAGGCCGGTGAACGGCGTGAAGCCGAAGTGCAGCCACTCGGCGCCCTCCTCCACGAACCGCTCGATCGCCGCCGCGTTGATGGCCTCCATGACGCCGGGCATCACGTCGGGAAGCCGCCGGCTCAGATCGTGCAGCCAGCCCGGCCGGCTGCCGAAGGCGGGGGAGTAGGAGATGTAGGCGACCGGCTTGTCCTCGACGAGTGCCACGAACAGCCGGCGGTGTTCCTGCACCGGGCCGCCGATCTGCCCCACCAGGAATTCGATCTCCTTGACGTGCTTGCCCTTGGAGCGGAGCCAGTCCCGGTCGATCGACTCGACCCGCTCCCTGATCTCCCCCTCGTACGGCACCTCGCGCACCTCGACGCCGCTGCGCTTCGCCCGCGATATCTTGTTGCGCAGCTTCACGAACTTCGAACCGCGCAGCGTGAATTCCGGCAGATGCACCGAGTAAGAGGAACCGACCTGGTTCACGGTGAAACCGGCGTCCGCGAACAGTCCGACGTCCGTCTGCTGGAGCTGGATACCGACGATCCTGCGCCGCTGGGCCCGCGCATACGCCTGGAACTCGTCGAGCAGCGTGCGCTGCCGGCTTTCGTCGGCGAACGCGCCGCCGAACTGGATGAAGTACCGGCCCGCCCTGCGATAGGTGATGACGCCCTCGCCGGAGCCCTGGAAGTACTCGTTCCCCTCGTTGACCGCAAGGAAGGCGCTGGGATTGTCGCCGAAATCCCGGATCGACTTCAGGACTGACTCCAGTTTTTCCTGTGTGCCTTGAGAAGACTCCATCGACTGGCTCATCAGCCCACTCCATCGTCATATCGCCTAGGGGTGTGCGGGAATATAGCAGCAGTCGGCAAAGAAGCGCTGAAATGGCTGTATCAGTGAGATCTAAGCGGGCTCTCAGGGGGCTCTGAAAGCATAGTCGGCGAGGCTAGCGCTGATAGGCTTTCAAATGATGAGGAGTGTCCGTGGGCAGTACACAGCTGTCTCGAACGGTGTCGCAGAACGAATCTGCTCCACCCCAAAAGGCTGATTCTCTGCGCACCTATCACTCTTATGTGGGGGGTGAGCGGCTGGAAAGCGCCGAATGGGTATACGTGCTGGATTCCAGCACTCTGCTCGACGACGTTTTCACCAGCCTGACGCTCAAGCGGAAACTGGAGCAGGGGCGGATCTCGGCCGAGGACCGGCGCGATGTCGTCGTCGGCCGGGTCGCCAAGGCCGACCGGGCCACCGTCCAGAAGGCGATCGACGCCGCCGCGGAAGCGGCCCCCGCCTGGGGCGCCTTCCCCCTCGACGACCGCATCGGGCGCTTCGGCGCCCTCCTGCACGACCGGCTCGCCGAGCGGGCCGAGGAGATCGCGGAGATCCTCGTCCAGGAGGGGCATCCGCTGATGCTCGCCCAGTGGCAGGTCTCCGGGATGCTGGAGTGCTTCAGCCCCGAGTCCAACGCCTTCTACCGCTCCCAGATGCTCCAGGAGTTCCACCGCGGTGAGCGGCGGCTCCAGGTGCGCCGGCAGCCCGACGGCGTGGTCTGCCTCAACCCGCCGCAGAACGCGCCGCTCTCCAGCGCGCTGCTCGGCGTCACCGCGATCATGGGCGGCAACTCGCTGATCGTCCGCGCCCCGCGCAGCGGCCCCCTCGGCGTCATGTACGTGATGCAGGAGATCGTCGCCCCCGCCCTCGAGGAGCTCGGCGCCCCGCCCGGCACCCTCAACGTGGTCTGCGGCGACCCCGGCCCCATGCTCTCCGCCTGGCTCGCCAGCCCCGACGTGGACGACATCATCTACTTCGGCTCCAGCGAGAACGGCGTCAAGTTCGAGGCGCGCTGCGTCGCCGAGGGCAAGAAGCCCATCCTCGAACTCGCCGGCAACGACGTCGTCACCGTCTGGTCCGACGCCGACATCGACCTGGCGGCCGAGGCGCTCACCGAGAGCTTCTACGGCTCCGGACAGCTCTGCATGATCCCCAACCAGGTCCTCGTCCACCCGGACGTCGCCGACGAGCTGATCGCCGCGCTGGTCCGCAAGGTCGGCCACATCCGGCCCGGCTACCCGAACGAGCCCGACGTCCTGCTCACGCCCGTGCTGCGGAACGAGAAGTTCTTCACCTGCCTGGAGGACGCCCTGGCCAAGGGCGCCGAACTGGCCTGCGGCGGGCACGCCATGCAGCTGGACGAGAGCCGCGACCCCAACGGCATCTTCCTGGAGCCGACCGTCATCGTCGTCCGCGGCATGGAGCACGCCCGCGAGATCGAGGCCGTCGCGAACGAGACCTTCTTCCCGCTCCTGCCCGTCATCGTCGCCGAGCCCGCCCCCGACGGCGAACTCCTGGAGCGCTTCATCGACTTCGTCAACTCCAACGCCTACGGGCTGCGCAACTCCCTGTGGTCCCAGGACTCCCAGGTCGTGGACCGCTTCCTCGCCCGGGTGAACAACGGCGGCCTGCTCAAGGTCAACGACTCCCACATCGGCTTCCTGCCCTGCCTGCCCACCCACGGCGGCACCGGGCTCACCGGCGGCGTGTTCGGCGAGGCCAACTACCCGATCCTGCGCACCTCCCACGTCCAGGGCGTGAGCATCTCCACCGGCTCCCGTCCGCGCGACGCGGTCTTCGGGGCCTGGCGGACCCTGCGCGAGAAGAAGACCTCGTAACCACCCCCCGCAACCCGCCTCTGCCAAGGAGAACCATGCGTGCACTGGATGACGCCCGCGCGACCTGCGAGCGCTATCTGCCCGGACTGCTCGACGCGCTCGCCAAGCACTCGCTCGAGGAGCTGGAGCGGCCCGGCAGCCCCGCCATCGGACTGTTCCGCTCGCACGGCGGACCCGCCCTGGTCATCCCCAAGACGTACTCCGGCCTCGGCGCCGGCCCCCGCGAGGCCGTCGACGTGACCCGGGCGCTCGCCGCCGCGTCGCCCTCGCTCGCCGTGGCCACCACCATGCACCACTTCTCGGTCGCCACGCTCTTCTCGCTCGCCGACAGCCTCCAGTCCAGCGGCGTCGAATGGGCCCTCCTGGAGGGCATCGTCGAGCAGAACCTGCTCGTCGCCTCCGGCTTCTCCGAGGGCAGGACCGGCCGCGGCATCCTGGAGCCCTCCATGGAGGCCCGCCTCGACGAGGGCGGCAAGGGCTACCGCATCAACGGCTCCAAGAAGCCGTGCAGCCTCTCCTCCTCCATGGACCTGCTCACCGCCAGCGTCGCGCTGCCCCGCCCGGACGGCAGCGCCGAGATGGCCGTGCTGCTGGTGCCCCGCGAGAGCGAGGGCCTCACCGTCCACCCCTTCTGGTCCAGCTGGGCACTGGCCGGCGCCGAGAGCGACGAGCTCCGCCTCACCGACGTGCTCGTCGACGAGCAGCAGGTCATGCGGACCGAACTCGGTGACAGCGGCGAGCTGGACGAGCTCCAGACCGTCGGCTTCATCTGGTTCGAGATGCTGATCTCCGCCTCCTACCTCGGCATCGCCAGCGCCCTCACCGAGCGCGTCGTCCGCGCCGGACGCGGCTCCGACTCCGAGCGGGCCCAGCTCGTCACCCGCCTGGAGACGGCCGGCCTGCTCCTCGAAGGCGTCGCCCGGATGATCGAGGACGGCGACAAGGACAACGCCGCCCTCGGCAAGTCCCTGGTCGCCCGCTTCGGCGCCCAGGACGCCATCGGCGACACCGTCCGCAAGGCCGTCGAACTCCTCGGCGGCATGGCCTTCATCGGCAGCGGCGACATCGGCTACCTGGCGGCCGCCTCCAACGGCCTCTCCTTCCACCCGCCGTCCCGCTCCGCCTTCGCCGAGCCCTTCGTCGAGCACATCGCCGGCAAGCCCCTGCGGCTGGCCTGAGGAGCCGACCCATGACCTCGACCACCGACACACCCGCGTACGACCGCGAACACATCGGGCGGCTGTACCGGGCCAACCTCAGCAAGGGCCGCGCCACCCTCGGCGAGCTCTTCGGCGGCCACATCGAGGCCGAGTCCGAAGGCCCCTGGATCGTCACCGCCGAAGGCCGCCGCTTCCTCAACTGCGGCAGCTACGGCGTGCTGATCACCGGCGCCCGGCACCCCACCGTCGTACGCCACGTCACCGAGCAGCTGGGACGCCACCCGGTCGCCAGCCGGGTCTTCCTCGAACCCCAGGCCGCCCTCGCCGCCGAGGCCCTGGTCGCCAAGGCCCCCGCCGGCCTGGAGCGGGTGCACTTCGCCTGCTCGGGCGCGGAGGCGGTGGAGACCGCCATCAAGATCGCCCGCACCCGGGGCAAGGACCAGCTGATCGCCACCCACGGCGGCTACCACGGCAAGACCACGGGCGCCCTCAGCCTCACCGGCAAGGACGTCTTCCAGGAGCCCTTCCGGCCGCTGCTCCCCGGCGTCCACCACGTGCCCTACGGCGACGCGGACGCCCTGGAGGAACTCCTCAGGACCATGCCCGGGCGGGCCTGCTTCGTCGTCGAACCCGTCCAGGGAGAGGCCGGCGTCGTCCTGCCGCCGCCCGGCTACCTGCGCGCCGTGCAGGAGCTGTGCCGCACCTACGACGCCTTCCTCGTCCTCGACGAGATCCAGACCGGCCTCGGCCGCCTCGGCACCTGGTGGGGCGCGGACGCCGAGGGGATCACCCCCGACCTGCTGCTCGCCGGCAAGGCGCTCGGCGGCGGCATCCTGCCGGTCTCCGCGGTCATCGCCACCCCGAAGGCCTTCACGGCCTTCGACAAGGACCCCTACCTCCACACCTCGACGTTCTCCGGAACGCCGCTGGCCATGGCCGCCGTCCGCGGCGCCCTCGCCGCCATCGAGGAGGACGGCCTCGTCGACCGCGCCCGCGACCTCGGCGCCGAGATGCTGACCACCGTCCGCGAGATCGCCCACCGCCACTTCGGTCCCGTGGTGCGCGAGGTGCGCGGCCGGGGCCTGCTCATCGGGATCGAGTTCGCGATCCCCGGCCCCGCCGGCGACCTCCTCATCGAACTGATCCAGCACGGCGTGGTGGCCAACCACTCGCTCAACTCGCACCTGGTGCTGAGGCTCACCCCGCCCGCCGTCCTCGACGCCGACGACGCGCGCTTCCTGTACGAGGCGTTCGACCGCGCCTGCCGAGAGCAGGCCTCCCGTTACGTACCGACTTTCGAAGGTGACTCCGCCCATGCGTAGTGTCCACGTGGCCGTCGAGCTGCCCGGGACCACCCCGGCCGGGGGGTACGACCAGGTCAAGCAGTTCGCCCGTTACCCCGACCTCGTCCCGGTGGTCCGCGCCGTGACCGTCCACGAGATCAGCGCCGACGAGGAGACCAGCGACTGGGAGGTCTACTTCCGCAACGGCATCCTGCGCTGGACCGAGTCCGACCACTTCGACCCGGACAACCTGACCATCACCTTCACCCAGCTCGACGGCGACTTCGACTCCTTCGAAGGCGCCTGGCGGGTCACCGCCGGCGAGAACGGCTGCGTGGTCGACTTCCGCGCCGACTTCGACTTCGGCATCCCCAGCCTCGCCGGCATCCTCGACCCCGTCGCCGAACGGGTCATCAAGGAGACCATCGCCCGCGTCGTCATCGGCCTCTTCGGCGGCGAGGGCACCGTCCTCGGCGACGAGGCCCTGGCCCAGGCCGTGGCCCTCCCGCCGGCCGGGATCGAGCTCGCCGGCAGCCAGGCGGACTGAGCCGTGGACACCGTCAACCTGTTCATGACCCCCACCACGGCCCGCCTCGTGCGCGCCGAGTACGCCCTCGGGCTCGTCGTCGCCGCGGTGCTCTTCTTCGCCCACCTCGGCGACATCAACTGGTGGGCGTTCGCCGGCCTCTTCCTCTACATCGACCTCATCGGCTACATCCCCGGCGCCATCGCCTTCCGGCGCAGCGCCGACGGCGACATCCCCAAGGGCTACTACGTCGCCTACAACATCATGCACAGCCTGGTCACCCAGGGCCTGGTGGCACTGGCCTGGATCTGGCTGTGGGGCGCCGAGTGGGCGCTGCTCGCCCTGCCCCTCCACCTCTTCGGCGACCGCGCGCTCTTCGGCAACTTCCTGAAGCCGTTCGCGCTCCGCTTCGAACCCGAGGTCCACCCGGCCTACCGCCGGCTCCACGAGGAGTTCTCCGCCCCCGCCCCGGCGCGCGGCGACGACGCACTGCGGACGGCCGTATGACCGGCCCCGGCACCGTCCCGGCCGTCGACCGGGCCGCCCTGACCACCACCATGCGGCACTTCGTCACCGGCGTGGCGGTCCTCACCTGCGGCGACCCCGCCGAGGCCGAGGGCACCACGGTCTCCACCCTGACCGCCATCCCCGGGGAACCCCCGATGGTCAGCGTCGCGCTGCGCCGGGACAGCCGGGGGCTCGCCGCCCTCCTCGCCGCCGAGACCTTCGTCGCCAACGGCCTCGCCGCCGACCACGAATGGCTCGCCCAGCACTTCGCCCGGCGCAGCCGGCCCAGGGGCCTCGCCCAGCTGCCGCCGCGCGCCTGGGCCGAGCCCTCGCCGCTCGGCGTGCCACGGCTCCAGGGCGCCGTCTCCTGGCTCGAATGCCGGCTGGAACGGACGGTGACCATGGGCGACCACGAACTGGTGATGGCACGGGTCCTCAGCGGCTCCGCCAACACCGCCGCCCCCCTGGTCAACTTCGCCGGCACCCTGCACGCCGGCCCGTCCACCGCCCCGCACACCGCGCAGCCCGTCACCCCGACGCATCCCGAAAGGACGCAGCGATGACCTCCCCGCACATCCCCTCCGAGGCGGACTGGGACCAGGCCCCCTCGCTCATGGACGGGGCGCTCAACCTGGAGCTCTCGGCGGCCACCTGCAACCTGGCGTACTGGCTGAACTCCGTCCCGCAGGGCACGCTGCGCGGCCGGATCCTCGGCCACGCCGACGAGGTGCGCCCCCTCGACGTCGTACGCGAGGAGGGCCCGCTCAACTCGGCGATCAAGCAGGAGCTCGCCTTCCGCTCCATCGCCGAGGAGAAGGCCACCCGCGCCATCGGCTACATGGTCGCCCTCGCGCCCGACCAGGACACCATGGAGTTCTACTCCACCCAGCTCCTCGACGAGGCGCGCCACTCGATGGTCTTCCGCAGCCACCTGCTCCAGCTGGGCACCGCCCCGCACGAGCTGACCGCCGACGTGGAGCGGCTCGCCGCCGAGGACAGCGCGGCCATCCTGGAGCCCCTGGAGAACTTCGGCCTCCGGGTCCTCCGCGACGAGCGGGACTTCATCGGCGGCGTCCTCGTCCTCACCGTCCTCGTCGAGGGCGTCCTCGCCCCCGCCGCCGAGCTCAGCGAGCGCAAGTGGCGGGTCTTCGACCCGGCCGCCGCCGACATCGAGCGCGGCGCCGGCATCGACGAGATCCGCCACCTCACCGTCGGCAGCCACATCCTGCGCGAGCACCTGCTGAAGCACCCCGAGGAGAAGCCGCGGCTCCTGGAGCTGATGGCCGAGGGGTACGAGCTGTGGGGCCGGCTGCCCACCACCGCGCAGCTGCTGCGCCGCGAGACGCTCTTCCAGAAGGGCATCGACGAGCACGGCCACCTCCTCGGCGACTACGAGGCCTGGCCCGGCCGCCGGCTGGCCGACACCACTCCCGAGGAGCGGATGGAGACCGGCAAGGCGTGGGCCGAGAAGATGCAGCACACCCGGCTCGCCTACATGGGGCTCGGGGAGGCGATATGACCGCGCGCACCCGGTCCGGAGCCGCGTGATGACGGCGGCGCGCACGGCGGTGGTGTGCGGTCTGGGCACCCACCTGCCGTCCGGGGTGGTGACCAACGAGGACCTGGCGAAGGAACTCGACACCTCCGACGAGTGGATCCGCAGCCGCACCGGCATCGGGCAGCGGCACATCGCCGAGGACGGCACCGCCACCTCCGACCTCGCCGTCGAGGCGGGCCGGCGGGCCCTCAAGTCCGCCTCCACGGACACGGTGGACGCGGTGATCGTGGCGACGAGCACCCCGGACCACATCTGCCCGGCCACCGCGCCGGTGGTGGCGGCCCGGCTCGGCCTCGGCACCGTCCCCGCCTTCGACGTGGCCGCCATGTGCACCGGCTTCGTGTACGGCCTGGCGGTGGCCGCCGGCTTCATCGCGGCCGGCACCGCGCGGAGCGTCCTGGTCGTCGGCGCCGAGACGTACTCCACCATCCTCGACCCCGAGGACCGCTCCACCCGGGCGATCTTCGGGGACGGCGCCGGCGCCGTCGTCGTCCGCGCGGGCGAACCGGACGAACCCGGGGCGCTCGGGCCGGTGATCCTCGGCAGCGACGGCACCGGCAGCGAACTGATCCGGATCCCCTCGGGCGGCTCGCGCGACCCGTTCCGCGCCGCGCACGCCGAGCGGGCCGACCCGTACTTCCGCATGTCCGGGGCGCGGGTCTTCCGCAACGCGGTGGAGCGGATGGCCGAGGCCTCCCTGGAGGCCGTGACCCGGGCCGGATGGGCGCCCGAGGACGTCGACGTCTTCGTCTCCCACCAGGCCAACGTCCGCATCATGAACGCGGTCGCCGACCAGATGCGGCTGCCCCGCTCGCGCTTCCCCGTCCACCTGGACCGGGTCGGCAACACCGCCGCCGCGTCCATCCCGCTGGCGCTCGCCGACGCCGTCACCGCCGGCGGCCTGCGCCCGGGGCACCGCACCGCGCTCGCCGCCTTCGGGGGCGGGCTGACCTGGGGCGCGGCCACCCTGACGTGGCCCGACGTCACCCCCGTCTGACGCCCCGGCGTCCTTCACCGACCACCACCTCCCAAGGAGAACCGTCATGAGCGACACCTACCCGCGCCTCGTCCAGCTGCTGGTCGCCAACTTCGGCTTCGAGACCGACGAGGTCGCCCCCGAGGACACCTTCAGCAAGCTCGAACTGGACTCGCTGGCCCTCGTCGAGCTGACCCTCACCGTCCAGCAGGAGTTCGGCGTCAAGCTCTCCGACGACGACCTCGGCTCCGAGGACACCCTCGGCCAGGCCGTGGAGGTCATCGAGCGCAAGCTGGTGGCGGCCTGATGCCCGACTCCCGCTCGTTCGACGCCGCGGTCACCGGGATCGGCATGGTGACCGCGGCGGGGATCGGGGCCCGGGCGTCCTGGGACGCGATACGGGCCCCCGAGGGCACGGCCGCCTCGGCGGTCCCCGCCCTGGAGGGCACCCCCGCCCACATCGGATGCTGGATCCCCGACTACGACGCCAACAAGGCCATCGGGCGGCGCAAGGCCTGGCGCTACGACCGCAGCAGCCAGCTCGCCCTGACCGCCGCCGCCGAGGCGGTCGCCGACAGCGGACTCGTCCCGGGGGACTGGGACGGCACCCGGGTCGCCGTCGTCCTCGGCAGCGGCATCGGTGGCGCCGCCAGCTGGGAGAAGCAGCACCACGTCCTCCTGGACGAGGGCCCGCTGAAGGTGTCCCCGCTGCTGATCCCCATGCTGGCGGTCAACATGTCGGCCGGCTACGTGGCGATGGAGCACGGCGCCCGCGGCCCCAACTTCGTCACCGCGACCGCCTGCGCGTCCGGCACGACGGCCATCGGCATGGCCCGCGAACTGCTGCGGCAGGGCGTGTGCGACGTGGTCATCACCGGCGGTACGGAGGCGTGCCTGATCCCCTCGATCATCAGCGGCTTCAGCCAGATGGGCGCGGTCACCCGCCGGCAGGGCGACCCGCGCGCGGCCTCGCGCCCCTTCGACGTCGACCGCGACGGCTTCGTCCCCGCCGAGGGCGCCGCCGTCCTCGTCCTGGAACGCGCCGCCGACGCCAAGGCCCGGGGCGCCCGCGTGTACGCGAACGTCTCCGGCTACGGCGCCTCCGCCGACGCCCACCACGCCACCGCCCCCGAACCCACGGGCGCCGGCGCCGAACTCGCCCTGCGCGCGGCCCTCGCCGACGCCGGGATCGCCCCCGACGCCGTGGACCACGTCAACGCGCACGGCACGTCCACGCCGCTCAACGACAAGGCGGAGGCGACGCTGATCGGCCGGGTCCTCGGACAGCGGCCGGCCGTCACCTCCATCAAGGGGGTCGTGGGCCACTCGCTCGGCGCCGCCGGCGCCATCGAGGCGGCCGTCACCGCGCTCACCCTCAGCCACGGGATCATCCCGCCCACCGCCAACCTCGACAGCCAGGACCCCGAGATCGAGCTGGACGTCGTCACCAAGACGGCACGGAAGGCCACCGTGGAGACCGCCGTCAGCAACTCCTTCGGCTTCGGCGGACAGAACGCCGTGCTCGCCTTCACCCGGGCGGGGGCGGAGCGCCGATGAGCGGCCGTTCGATCCTCGTCACCGGCGGCAACCGCGGCATCGGCCTCGCCACCGCCCGCGCCTTCGCCGCCGCGGGCGACAAGGTCGCCGTCACCTACCGCACCGGCGACCCGGAGCCCCTGAGGGCCGAGGGCTTCCTCCCCGTCGCCTGCGACATCACCGACTCCGAGCAGGTCGAGCGGGCCTACAAGGAGATCGAGGAGAGCCACGGCCCGGTCGAGGTGCTCGTCGCCAACGCCGGGGTGACCCGTGACCAGCTGATGCTCCGCATGTCGGAGGAGGACTTCACCTCCGTGATCGACACCAACCTCACCGGAACCTTCCGGGTGGTGCGGGGCGCGACCTTCGGCATGCTGCGGGCCAAGAAGGGCCGCGTCGTGCTGATCTCCTCGGTGGTGGGGCTGCTCGGCTCGCCGGGCCAGGCGAACTACGCGGCGTCGAAGGCCGGCCTCGTCGGCTTCGCCCGCTCCCTCGCCCGCGAACTCGGCTCGCGCGGCATCACCTTCAACGTCGTGGCACCCGGCTACGTCGACACCGACATGACCCAGACCCTCAGCGACGAGCAGCGGGCACGGATCGTGGAGCGGGTGCCGCTGGGCCGGTACGCGCACCCCGAGGAGGTCGCGGCCGCCGTGGCGTTCCTCGCCTCCGACGCGGCCGCGTACATCACCGGAGCCGTCATCCCCGTCGACGGCGGCATAGGCATGGGGCACTGAATGAGCGGAATCCTCGACGGCAGACGCGTCCTCGTCACCGGCGTCCTCCTGGAGTCCTCCATCGCCTTTCACGCGGCGCGCCTGGCCCAGGAGCAGGGGGCGGAGGTCATGCTGACCGCCTTCCCCCGCCCCAGCCTCACCGAGCTCGTCGCCCGGAAGCTCCCCAGGCCCGCGAAGGTGATCGAACTCGACGTCACGAACGACGAGCACCTGGCGGCCCTGGAGGACGCGGTCCGCGCCGAGCTCGGCGGACTCGACGGCGTCGTCCACTCCATCGGCTTCGCGCCGCAGGACGCGCTGGGCGGGAACTTCCTGAACACGCCGTTCGAGTCGGTGGCCACGGCCCTGCACGTCTCGGCCTACTCGCTGAAGTCCCTGACCACGGCCTGCCTGCCCCTCATGCCCGAAGAGGGCGGCGCGGTCGTCGGCCTGACCTTCGACGCGCAGTTCGCCTGGCCGCAGTACGACTGGATGGGCCCGGCGAAGGCCGCCCTGGAGGCGACCTCGCGCTACCTGGCGCGGGACCTGGGCGGGCGGAACATCCGCTGCAACCTGGTGTCGGCCGGCCCGCTCCGCTCGATGGCCGCGAAGTCCATCCCGGGCTTCGCGGACCTCGAAGGGGTGTGGAAGCAGCGCTCCCCGCTGGAGTGGGACCTGGCGGACCCGGAGCCCGCCGGCCGGGGCGTGGTGGCGCTCCTGTCGGACTGGTTCCCCAAGACCACCGGCGAGATCGTCCACGTCGACGGCGGCCTCCACGCGATCGGCGCGTGACCCGGGCCCCGCGCGTACGGACACCGAAAGCCGCCCCGCTCCCGGCGTTCTGCCGGAAGCGGGGCGGCGGTGCCGGTCGTGGGCTCAGCCGTTGGCCAGGCTCGCCCCGTGCCAGCGGCGCAGCCGGGCCCGGGCCCGGGTGAAGGCGCCCTCCGCGGCCTTGATGGAGATCCCCAGATGACCCGCGGCCTCCCGGGTGCTGGTGCCCTCGATACGGGCCAGCACGACGTCGCGCTCCCTGCCCCCCAGGCGCTGCACCTGCTGGAGCATCCACGCCCCCTCGGCGGCCGCGCACGCCGCCTCCTCGGGCCCCGAGGCGGTCTCCGGGACGAAGGCGTGCTGGTGCAGGTACCGGCGGGTGCGCTCCCGGTGCCGGTACACGTCCACGCACAGCCGCAGCGTGATCGAGGTGAGGAAGGGCCCGACCCGGTCCGCGTCGAGGTCGCGGTGACCGGCGGCCCGCAACAGCGCCTCCTGGACACAGTCCTCCGCGTCCTGGTGGCCGGTCAGACGCACCCGGGCCAGTCGGTACAGCCGCTCCCGGTGAGGCAGCAGCAGCTCCCAGCGCTGGGCCAGGGGCGCCTCGTCCCCGCCGTGGCCCCGGCCGTGCGGCAGGGTCGCCACTCCCGGTCCGAGCCGGTCGGTCGTCTCCGCCATCGGCGGGCATTCCCTTCACTCGGATGAAATCGATGAGATCGATGAGATCGGCGGGTACGGGCCGTACTTCCCCGGCCGTCCCTCCCGGCCACCCCCGGCCTCCGGGCCCCGGCCCCCGGGCCTTCCGCACGGTGCACGCCGTGGCTCTCCAGGCGTGCGAACCGGGACAAGATCCACGGTGGCAGAGGGCCCTGGAAGACCGCTTGCAAACCACTGAGACGGGCCTCTCAGCAGCGCTCCACGCCGCTGAAACGGGGGTCTCAGCGTGATGTCAGCCGCACGGCGCACAGTGGAAATCCGGGAAGGGAAAGGGTGAGGGAACTGACTGATACGCGTGGGCGGATGACGGAACTCCGGTCACTCCGCGAGCAGGCGCTGGCGGGCCCCAGCGAGCGTGCGACCGAGGCCCAGCACGCGAAGGGCAAGCTGACCGCGCGTGAGCGGATCGAGCTGCTCCTCGACCCGGGTTCGTTCAGCGAGGTCGAGCAGCTGCGCCGGCACCGTGCGCAGGGTTTCGGCCTGGAGGCGAAGAAGCCGTACACCGATGGTGTGATCACGGGCTGGGGGACGGTCGAGGGCCGGACGGTCTTCGTGTACGCGCACGATTTCCGGATCTTCGGCGGGGCGCTGGGCGAGGCCCACGCGACGAAGATCCACAAGATCATGGACATGGCCATCGCGGCCGGTGCTCCGCTGGTGTCCCTGAACGACGGCGCGGGTGCCCGGATCCAGGAGGGCGTCTCGGCGCTGGCCGGTTACGGCGGCATCTTCCAGCGCAACACCAGGGCCTCGGGTGTCATCCCGCAGATCAGTGTGATGCTGGGTCCGTGTGCCGGCGGCGCGGCCTACAGTCCGGCGCTGACGGACTTCGTGTTCATGGTCCGTGAGACCTCGCAGATGTTCATCACCGGTCCGGACGTCGTCAAGGCGGTCACGGGTGAGGAGATCACCCAGAACGGTCTGGGCGGTGCGGACGTGCACGCGGAGACGTCGGGTGTGGCGCATTTCGCGTACGACGACGAGGAGACCTGCATCGCGGAGGTCCGCTACCTGCTGTCGATGCTGCCGCGGAACAACCGGGAGAACCCGCCGGCCGTGCCCTGCGAGGATCCGGCCGAGCGGCGTTCGGAGGTGCTGCTGGACCTGGTGCCGGCGGACGGGAACCGTCCGTACGACATGCGCAAGGTGATCGAGGAGCTCGTCGACGACGGCGA
>NZ_JBHTST010000136.1:0-23600 GCF_042794995.1 Streptomyces sp. NPDC056503 | reverse complement strand
CAGCGCACGGGGTGCGGGCCTCGCGGCGGACGCGGGGGTCACGCGACCGCGTCGAAGCCGGTGTCGCGGGCCATCTTCTTCAGTTCGAGGAGCGCGTGCTTCTCGATCTGGCGGATGCGCTCGCGGGTGAGGCCGTGTTCCTTGCCGACCTCCGTCAGCGTCCGCTCGCGGCCGTCCTCGATGCCGTACCGCATCCGGATGATGGACGCCGTGCGGTGGTCGAGCTTGTCGATCAGGTCGTCGAGCTCCTCGCTGCGCAGCAGCGTGAGGACGGACTGCTCGGGCGAGATCGCCGAGGTGTCCTCCAGGAGGTCGCCGAACTGCGTCTCGCCCTCGTCGTCGACCGACATGTTGAGCGAGACCGGGTCGCGCGCCCAGTCGAGGACGTCCGTGACCCGCTCCGGCGTCGAGCCCAGCTCCTCCGCGACCTCCGCGGGCTCGGGCTCGCGCCCGTGCTCGCGGTTGAACTCGCGCTGGACGCGGCGGATCCGGCCCAGCTCCTCCACCAGGTGGACGGGGAGCCGGATCGTGCGGGACTGGTCGGCGATGGACCGGGTGATGGCCTGGCGGATCCACCACGTGGCGTACGTGGAGAACTTGAAGCCCTTCGCGTAGTCGAACTTCTCGACCGCGCGCACCAGGCCCGCGTTCCCCTCCTGGATCAGGTCGAGCAGGGGCAGTCCGCTGCGCGGGTAGCGGCGGGCCACGGCCACGACGAGCCGCAGGTTGGACTTGATGAAGAGGTCCTTGGCACGCTCGCCCTCGGCGGCCAGCGCCTGGAGCTCCTCGCGGGTCGCCCCGCCCGCCTCGGTGGACTCCGCCTCGCCGTCGAGGATCTGCTGGGCGTAGACGCCCGCCTCGATGGTCTGGGAGAGCTCGACTTCCTTGGCGGCGTCGAGCAGGGGCGTGCGCGCGATCTCGTCGAGGTACATGCCGACCAGGTCGCGGTCGGCGATCTCCCCGCCCACGACGCGAACGCTGCTTGCCCGGCTGCCCCCGCTCTTGGCGGCGGACTGACGACGGGCGACGGCACGGGTTGCCATGCGTGCTCCCTTGCTGAGTAGGTCGCGACACCCTTTCGGGTGCCCTGCATCCGACGGAAACAACGACCGGAATCGGGACAGAATTCCCAGGAGGCTCAGGATTTTCGCGATCATGCAGTATCCTGCGCGGCCGCCGCCCCGATCGGCGGTCCGCCATCCGCGCGGATTCGCAGGTCAGGGGCGGTGGGCGGACCCTCGGGCGTTCACCGACCTCGCTGTCGGTGAGACCGTCGTCACAGCGCCCTCGTCCCTCTCCTCTTACGACGCCGGGCGGGGGCGGCGGGTTGCCTCGGTCGCCGGTCCCGTGCCGCCCTCCGCCCCCGGGTGTAGGTCCCCGGACCGTTACGGCCCGCCCCTCCCCCGGCCTACCGTCCCGTCCATGGACACCACCGGCATCCTCGACGAGGCTCTCGAACGGCTCCACTCCACCGGTCCCGAGCGGAACGGCTGGCTGACCAACCACGCGCCGATGGCGGTCGAGGCGCTGGCCCGGCACGGGCACGCGGCCGCCGTGCACCGCTGGCTGGACGCGTACGCGCCGAAGCTGGAGGAGGCGCCGCCGCCGTACGTCCCCGTCACCGCCGCGAACTGGCGGGAGGCGCTCGGCGACCCGGCCCGGATCACCGACTGGACCCGCCACTTCGCCCGTGAGCTGGCGGACCGGCCCTGGCGCGAGGTGCTGGCGCGGTGGTGGCCGCGGCTGCTGCCCGGTATCGCGGGCGGCGCCACGCACCCGGTGATCCGCACCGGGCACGCCGTACGGACCCTGCTCGCGCCCGGCGGGGAGACGGCGCCGCGGCGGGCCGAGCTGGCGCACGCGCTCGGCTACTGGGCCGCCCGCCACCAGCCGCTGCCGCCGCTCGCGCCGCTGGCCGCCGCCCCGGACGCGGCCGCCGCGCTCGCCGCCGTACCGCCGGTGCCGGAGCAGGAGGGCGGGGCGCGGGAGCGGCTCGCGCAGCTGACGGCGTTCCCGGTCTGGGGCGAGGCCGCCGACCCCGAGGCGGCGAGGGGGCTGCTCACCGAGCTCGTCGCCGCGGCCGTGCACCGGTACGCCACGCACGGGTACGGCGAGCCGGTCATGCTGGTGCACGCGGCGACGGCGCCCAACGCCGTCCTGCGGACGCTGCCCGCGCTGCCCCGCGCCCTGTGGGCGCCGAGTCTGGCGGCGGCCTGGGTGGCCTCGGCCGCCGTGACGGCCGCGTACACGCCGCGGGAGGCCGCCCCGTACGCCGGGACGGCCCTCACGCCGGAGGAGGTGTTCGCCCGGGCGGCGGCGCACGGGGACGACCACACGATCAAGTTCGCCGACACCGCCCTCGACGTCGGCGACCCGCCGGCGCTGACCGCCGCCGTCCGTTCGGTGGAGCTGAACCCGCCGGTGCTGTGAGGCGGTCCCGGGGACTCAGCCGAACTGGACCGACCGCTTCGCGAGCCCCATCCAGAAGCCGTCGATCACCGAGCGTTCGGCGTCGAGGTCGCCGGCCGCGTCCGCCGCGCCCATGGTGACGAAGAGCGGGGCGAAGTGCTCCGTACGGGGGTGGGCGAGGCGGCCGGCCGGGGACTTGTGCTCGAAGTCGAGCAGGGCGTCCACGTCCTGGGCGGCGAGGGCCTCGTGTCCCCAGGCGTCGAACTCGGCGGACCAGCCGGGCACGCCGCCGCCGGTGTGGCGGAGGGCGGCGAGGTTGTGGGTGAAGAAGCCGCTGCCGACGATCAGCACGCCCTCGTCGCGCAGCGGGGCGAGCTTGCGGCCGATGTCCATGAGGCGGCGCGGGTCGAGGGTGGGCATGGAGATCTGGAGGACGGGGATGTCGGCGCCGGGGTACATCTCGACGAGGGGCACGTACGCGCCGTGGTCGAGGCCCCGGTCGGGGAGGGACTGCACGGGGGTGCCGGGGGAGCGGAGCAGCCTGGTGACGGACTCGGCGAGCGCGGGCGCGCCGGGGGCGTCGTACCGCACCCGGTAGTAGTGCTCGGGGAAGCCCCAGAAGTCGTAGACGAGGGGGATGGTCTCGGTGGCGCCGAGGGCGAGCGGGGCCTCCTCCCAGTGGGCGGAGATCATGAGGATCGCCTTGGGGCGGGGCAGTCCGGCCGACCAGGCGGCGAGCTCGCCGGGCCAGACGGGGTCGTCGGCGAGCGGCGGGGCGCCGTGGGACAGGTAGAGCGCGGGCATCCGTTCCTGCGTGGCGGCCATGGTGACGTCTCCTCCTCCGGCGGAAGTCCGAGAGCTTTCGGGACTCCGAAGTTCTTGAAACTTCAAGCTGATGCATGCAGCGTAAACCTACATAGTTCAACTTTCAAGAACGGGTCGTACGATGGGTGACATGGGAGACAGGACCGAACCCGAACCTCGCTGGCTCAGCGACGGCGAACAGCGCGTCTGGCGCTCGTACCTCCACGCCACCACGCTCCTGGAGGATCACCTCGACCGCCAGTTGCAGCGTGATGCGGGCATGCCACACGTCTACTACGGCCTGCTCGTCCAGCTCTCCCAGGCCCCGCGCCGCCGGCTCCGGATGACCGAGCTCGCGAAGAGCGCCAAGATCACCCGATCCCGGCTCTCGCACGCCGTCGCCCGGTTGGAGAAGAACGGCTGGGTCCGGCGCGAGGAGTGCCCCTCCGACAAGCGCGGCCAGTACGCGCACCTCACCGACGAGGGCGTGGAGGTGCTGCGACGGACCGCGCCCGGGCACGTGGCGGCGGTGCGGCAGGCGTTGTTCGACCGGCTCAGCCCCGAGCAGGTCGACCAGCTCGGCACGATCATGCGGGTGATGGCGGAGGGCCTCGAACCGGCGGGCCCGGACGCGGACCTGCCCTGGCTCCGCTAGCGGGACGCCGAGCGGAACCAGGGCAGGAGGTCGCTTCCCCGGGGGTCAGTGCGCGATGACGGGCACCTTGACCTCGTCGTCCGCCCCCGTGCCGGAGCCGGCGACCACGCCCGTGTCCGGCTTCCCGGTGGTGATCAGCACGGCCGCGATGGCCGCGGAGACCACCAGGATGCCGACCGCCCACCAGATCGCGGCGGTGTAGCCCTCGACCATGCCCTGGAGCTGGAGCAGCTTCTGGGCGGCCGGGGTGGTCGCGCCGGCCGCGTGGTCGACGAGGTACGCGGTCGTCGCCGAGGCGGCGATCGTGTTCAGCAGGGCCGTGCCGATGGCGCCGCCGACCTGCTGCGAGGTGTTGACCATCGCGGAGGCGACACCGGCGTCCTTCGGGTCCACGCCGTGCGTGGCGAGCGACATGGCCGGCATGAAGGCGGTGCCCATGCCGAGGCCGAGCAGCAGCTGCGCGGGCAGGATCAGCCCGGCGTACGAGGTGCCGACCTCCAGCTGCGTCAGGAAGAGCATGCCGATGGCGGCGGTCAGGAAGCCGGGGGCCATGAGCAGCCGCGGCGGGACCCGGGTCATCAGCCGGGTGCCGATCTGGGTCGAGCCGATGATCATGCCCGCGATCATGGGCAGGAACGCGAAGCCCGTCTTGACCGGCGAGTACCCCTTCACGACCTGGAGGTAGTAGGTGAGGAAGAGGAAGAGGCCGAACATCGCGATGACGGCGAGGCCGAGCGAGAGGTAGACGCCGCCGCGGTTGCGGTCGGTGAGGACGCGCAGCGGCAGCAGCGGGCTCTTGACCTTCGACTCGACGAACACGAAGGCGCCGAGCAGCAGCACCGAGCCGACGAACATGGCGATCGTGCCGGCGTCGCTCCAGCCCTCGGACTCGGCGCGGGTGAAGCCGTAGACCAGCGCGACCAGACCCAGGGTGGAGAGGATCACGCCGGGGATGTCGAGCGCGGAGCGGTTGCGGCCGCCGGCCGGCTCGCGGACCACCAGGTACGCGCCGATGGCGGCGACGATCGCGAACGGGATGTTGACGAAGAAGGTCCAGCGCCAGTTCAGGTACTCGGTGAGGAAGCCGCCGAGGATCAGGCCGACGGCGCCGCCGCCACCGGCGATCGCGCCGTAGATGCCGAAGGCCTTGGCGCGCTCCTTGGCGTCGGTGAAGGTCACCGCCAGCAGCGAGAGCGCGGCGGGCGCGAGCAGCGCGCCGAAGGCGCCCTGGAGCGCGCGGGCGCCGAGCATCATGGCCTCGCCGGTCGCGGCGCCGCCGAGGGCGGAGGCCGCGGCGAAGCCGATCAGGCCGACGACGAAGGTGCGCTTGCGGCCCCAGAGGTCGGCGATGCGGCCGCCGAAGAGCAGCAGACCGCCGAAGGCGAGGGCGTAGGCCGTGATGACCCACTGCCGGTTGCCGTCCGATATGCCGAGGTCCTGCTGGGCGGAGGGGAGGGCGATGTTCACGATGGTCGCGTCGAGCACGACCATCAGCTGGGCGAGGGCGATGAAGACGAGTGCCTTCCAGCGACCGGGGTCGGGCTGGGCGGCGGCCGTCGACAGGGGAGCGTCGGCGGTTCTGGGCATGGGGGTAGCCACCTCTTGGTGCGTAAGTGCGGAAAAAGGACGTTCGGAAGTCTCGGGCCGGACGTTCAGCCGACGTCCGGGAAGGGGCGGAGGCCCGTCACGCGTCGCGTCTCAGGTCCCCCAGGGTCGCCGGCGTCCCCGGCAGGGCGGAGCGGGCGGGAGCCTCCAGGCCGTCGAGGAAGAGCTGGAGATGACGGTGGACGAAGGGGGCGAAGTCCTCGCAGCCGGTGCCCGGCAGCGGCCGGGTCAGCTGGGAGACGCCGATCATCAGGTCGCCGACGCCGATGTCGGCGCGGAGCCGGCCGGCCGTCTGCGCCCGCCGGACGAGGCCCTCGACGGCCTCGTCCAGGCGCTCGCGCTCGACGACCAGGTCGGGGTGGTCCTTGTCGAAGGTGCCGTCGAGCATCGGACAGAGCGCGCCGACCCGCTCGTCGGCCGCCTCGTGCGCGAAGCGGCGGACGGCGGCGAAGGTGTCGGCCTCCTCGGCGGCCGCCCGCTCGGCCCGCTCGGTGAGCCGGGCGAGGATCGAGAGGACGACCTCGTGGACGAGCTCGGGCCGCTCGGGGAAGTTCCGGTAGAGCGTGGCGTTGCCGACGCCGGCCCGGCGCGCGATCTCGTCGTAGGGCACGGCGCAGCCGAACTCCACGAACATCTCGCGGGCCGCCGTCACCAGCCGCTCGCGGTTGCGCAGGGCGTCGGCGCGCGGCCGGGGAACGCGACGCGCGGGAGCGTCTCCCCTCACGGGGGTCTCTCCGTCGGTGCGGATCACGCCACGACCTCCTCAGCCTTTCGGAGCCATCCGGGGAAACACTCCCCACTTCGTCGGACTCTCTCCTAAACGGGGAAGGAATCCCCGGTTATTTCGACCGCCGTTGTGACCTGGATCACATTCGATGCTCCGGGGGCGGATACCCACGATCGGTCCACCCGACGCGCGCCCCCGTGCCGCTCCGCACAGGCTGATCGCACGGCGCACCACGCCGCTGACCTGGCCCCGACCGGAGAGGCGACCGCATGCAGCACACCCGCCGGCGGATACGCAGACCGGTCGCCCTCGCGGCGACCTCGGCCCTCCTGCTCACCGTGCTCGTCTCGGCGAGCACCACGCTCCCCGGGCCCGCCCCGGCCTCGGCCGGCCCGGTGGCCGCCGGGCCGGACACCACCCGGCTCGGACCGTGCCGCATCGCCACCACCCTGGGTGTGCAGATGTCGGAAGGGCTGCCGACCGCCCCCGGGTACGCCCGCTCCACCGGCCGGGTCCGCGCCCTCACGCTCATGGTCGACTTCCCCGACGCCCCCGGCGAGGGCACGGCCATGGCCCGCTTCCGGGAGTTCTTCCCGCAGACCTCCGACTGGTTCCGCGTCAGCTCCTACGGCCGGCTCCAGTACCGGTCCGAGACCCCGATACCCGACTGGCTGCGGATGCCACGACCGTTCTCCTCGTACGGGATCGAACGCGGCGCCCCCTACGAGCCGGGCTACCGCTCCTTCGTCGAGGACATCGTCAAGGCCGCCGACCCGAAGGTCGACTTCAGCGCCTACGACCTGGTCAACGTCCTGGTCACGCCGAACGCCGGCCCCTCCGCCCTCGACACCGTGCTCTCCGTGACCTTCTCCGGCAACGACGACGCGCCCTACGCCGACGGCGTCCCGCTCGCCAACACGTCCTTCGTCTACAGCCGCCAGGACGACGGCTCGGGCAGCTACCCCCAGACCGGCTACCGCGTCCTCCCCCACGAGAACGGGCACGTCTTCGGCCTCCCCGACCTCTACACCGCCGACGGCGGCGGCACGGTCGGCCACTGGGACATCATGTCCGAGGACTGGGGGGCCAACAACGACCTCCTCGGCTGGCACAAGTGGAAGCTCGGCTGGCTCGACAACGACCAGATCCGCTGCGCCTCCGCCACCGGCACCAGCGAGCACCTGCTCACCCCGCTGGCCCTCGCCGGCGGCCCCAAACTGGTCTTCGTGCCGCTCACCGACACCACCGGCTACGCCGTCGAGGTCCGCACCCGCGAGGGCAACGACGAAGCCGTCTGCGAACCCGGCGTCCTCGTCTACCGCGTCGAGGCCGACGTCGACACCGGCCACGGCCCGGTCACGGTCGCCGACAGCGACCGCACCAGCGGCGGCTGCACCCGCCGCCCCAACGTCCACGCCGAGCTCTCCGACGCCCCCTTCCGCCCCGGCGAGACCTTCACCGACCGCGTCAACGGCATCCGGATAGGCGTGCTCGACGAGGACGCGGCGGGCAACTTCCGCGTCCGGGTCAGCCGGGGATGACGCCCGGCCCCGCACCCCGGCCCCGGCCGGCCCCGCCCCTCAGCCCCGCACCTCAGCCCCGGCCGAGGGGCGCGAGCAGCCCCCGCAGCTCGCCCTTGAGCACCTTCCCGCCCCCGTTCCGCGGCAGCGGTTCGTCCCGCACGAGGACGTGCGCGGGCACCTTGAAGGCCGCGAGGCGCGCGCCGACGTGCGCCCGCAACTCCCCCGCGCCGGCCGCCGCCCCCGGCCGGAGCAGCACGACCGCCCCGACCTCCTCGCCCAGCACCGGGTGCGGGACCCCGACGACGGCCGCGTCGACCACGTCCGGATGCCCCTGGAGCACCCCCTCGACCTCGACGCAGTACACGTTCTCACCGCCCCGGATCACCATGTCGGTGAGCCGGTCGACGATCGAGACCCGCCCGTCGGCGTCCACCCGGGCGAGATCGCCGGTACGGAACCACCCGCCCGGCGCGAAGGCGGCCCGGGTCGCCTCCTCGTTCCGCCAGTACCCCCGGAACAGCGACTGCCCGCGCACCCACAGCTCGCCGACGCCGTCGGCGCCCGGCGCCTCGACCCGGACCTCGGTGGCGGGCGACGGCCGCCCGGCGCTCCCCGGGTTCTCCCGGTACTCGGCGCCCGTGGCGGCCAGCACCCCGCCGCAGGTCTCGGTGAGCCCGTACCCGTTCCGCGGCTGGACCCGCTCCCCGTACGCCTCCGTCAGCCCGGCCACCATCCCCGGCGGCGCGGCCGCCCCGCCGGTGCTCAGCAGCACGAGGCTCTCCAGCGGATCACCGGTCTCGCGGGCCAGCGCCAGCAGCTGGAGCGCGGTCGCCGGCACCCCCGCGTAGTGGGTCACCCGGTGCTCCCGGACCAGCTCCAGGGCCCGCCCGGCGTCCCACTTCCGCATCATCACCAGCGTCCCGCCGCCCGCCATCACGCCGTACAGCGAGGTGAACGCGGCCACGTGGAAGAACGGGTACGTCGTCAACGACACGACAGGAGCCCCGCTCCCCGGCCGCTCCCCCCGCGCGACCGCCGCCGCGGCGGTGAAGTACCGGGGGTGGGTGGCGGCCCCGGCCTGCGCGAGGTGCGTGGCGACGGCCCCCTTGGGCCGGCCCGTCGTCCCCGAGGTGTAGAAGATCGTGGCGTCGTCCTCGCCCAGCACCTCGACGTCGGGCGGCCCGAGCAGCGGGTCGTCGTCGACCTCGTACGCCACGAAGCCGGGCTCGGCCTCGCCCCGGAACACGATCCCCGGCACCCCGGCCGCCGCCGCCCAGGCCCGTACGCGCTCCACCCGCTCGCCGTCCACCAGCAACAGCCGGGGCCCGCAGTCGTCCAGCGCGTGGGCGAACTCCTCCTCGCGCCACCAGGAGTTCAGCGGCACGGCGACGAGCCCCGCCAGCTGGACGCCCCAGAAGGCGACCTGCCACTCCGGCAGGTTCCGCATGGCGACCACGACCCGGTCCCCGCGCCGCAGGCCGTACTCCCCCACCAGCCGCCGGGCCAGCCCGCAGGCGGCGTCGAAGAACTCGCGATAGGTGACGCCGCCGTCCTCCGAGACGAGGAACACCCGGTCACCGAAGGCCCAGACCGCCTCCACGAACTCCCGCAGCGTCCGGGGGCCCCGCGCGTACACCCCGTCCCGCACCTCGAACGGCGCCCCGGCCGCGCTCAGCCGCCCGACCTCCTCCCTCACCGGCGCTCACCGAGCGTCTCGGGGTGGAGGGTCGTGGAGAGGAGGCGCAGGGCCGCCTCGGCGGACGAGTCCTCCGGGGCGGTGTAGACGAGCATGCGGTGGCCGGTGCCGTCGGTGAGGCGCAGGTTCTCGAAGTCCAGGGTGAGCGCGCCCACCACCGGGTGCCGCAGGGACTTCGAACCGGCCGTGCAGTCGCGCACCGGGTGCTCCGCCCAGAGGTCGGCGAAGTCCCCGCTCTGGATCATCAGCGAGCCGATCAGCTCCGCCAGCGCCCGGTCCTCGGGGCAGCGGCCGGCCACCAGCCGGAGCGCGGCCAGCGCGATACGGGCCTCGTCCCGCCAGTCCGTGTACAGGTCGCGGGTGTGCGGGTCGAGGAACAGCATCCGGGTGAGGTTCGGCCGGTTCTCCGGGTCCTCGGGGCTCGCCGGGTCCAGGTGGCCGGCGAAGAGCGCGTGGCCGAGCGCGTTCCACGCGAGGACGTCGTTGCGGCGGTCCAGGATGACCGCCGGCACGTCCGGCATGGCCTTCAGCAGCCGGCGGGTCGTCTCCCGCACCCGCTCGGGACGGGACGACGGGACGCGGTGGGTGCGCGGCGGACGGGCGAGGTTGCGCAGATGGGTGTGCTCGTCCGGGGTGAGGCGCAGGGCCCGCCCGAGGGCGTCGAGGACGCTGTCGGAGGCGTTGGTGCTCTGCCCCTGCTCCAGGTGCGTGTAGTACGTGATGCTGACCCCGGCGATCAGGGCCAGCTCCTCGCGGCGCAGGCCGGGGACGCGGCGGCGGCCGTGGGCCGGCAGGCCGACGTCCTCGGGCCTCAGCTGCGCACGGCGGTTGCGGAGGAATTCGCCCAGAGCGGTGGGGGTGTCCATGGTCCCAGTGTGCCGGGGAGCCGGGCGGAACGGGGGGCCGAAGGTGGCCTTGTGAGTGCTAGCTTCCGCGGCACTGGCGAAACCACGGGGCTGGGTAAGCCGCTCCGACCGCTCCAGAGTCGTTTCCGGAAGGCCCGTCGGGGGCCGCTTACCGGAAAGGCTGGTTGGTCATGTCGGTTGTCGAGAGTGCGCGTCCGGGTCCGGACGCGAACGCGGCGGCGAGTGGTGGTGAGCCGGCGCCGGTGAGGCTGGACGGCCGGCTGAAGCTCGTCCTGGTCGTGCTCCTGGTCGCGCAGTTCATGCTCGCGGTGGACTTCTCCATCCTCAACGTCGCCCTGCCCGTGATCGGCGAGGGCCTCGGCTTCTCCCTGGCCAACCTCCAGTGGATCGCCACCTCCTTCGCCCTGTGCGCCGCCGGCTTCACCCTCCTGTTCGGCCGCGTCGCCGACCTCTTCGGACGCCGCCGCCTCTTCCTCGTCGGCCTCGCCGTCCTGGGCGCCTCCTCCCTCCTGGGCGGACTCGCCACCACCCCCGAAGTCCTCCTCATCGCCCGCGTCCTCCAAGGCCTGGCCACCGCCGCCGTCACCCCCGCCGGCCTCTCCCTGCTCACCACCTCCTTCCCCGAAGGCCCCCTGCGCCAGAAGGCACTCGGCCTCAACGGCGCCCTGATGTCCGCCGGCTTCACCACCGGCGCCATCCTCGGCGGCGTCCTGACCGACCTCCTGTCCTGGCGCTGGGCCTTCTTCATCAACGTCCCCGTCGCCATCGCCGTCCTGCTCATCGCCCCCACCGTCATCAAGGAATCCCGCCCCACCGAACGCCCCCGCCTGGACATCCCCGGCGCCACCGCCGTCACCCTCGGACTCCTCGCCCTCGTCTACGGCCTCACCCACGCCGGCGAAGAAGGCTGGACCAACCCCACCGCCCTGATCTCCCTCGCCGCCGGCGTCCTCCTCCTCATCGCCTTCTACGCCATCGAGTCCAAGGCCACCGCACCCCTCGTCCCCGTCACCGTCCTCAAGCGCCGCAACGTCGCCTGGGGCAACATCGCCGGACTCATCGCCTTCCTCACCGAGACCAGCCTCGTCTTCCTCATGACCCTCTACCTCCAGGAAGTCCTCGGCTTCTCCGCCCTCGCCGCCGGCCTCTCCTTCGGCGTCCTGGGCATCGGCACCGTCATCGGCGGCTCCATCGCCCCCCGCGTCATCACCGCCACCAACACCCGCACCACCCTCATCATCGGCGGACTCCTCCAGGCCATCGCCACCATCGCCCTCATCGGCCTCGGCGAAACCTCCACCGCCCTGTGGCTCCTGCTCCCCGCCACCTTCGCCGGCGGCATCGGCAACATGCTCGTCATCGTCGGCTTCATGGTCACCGCCACCACCGGCCTGCCCGACCACGAACAGGGCATGGCCACCGGACTCGCCACCATGACCCAGCAAATCGGCATCACCATGGGCACCCCCATCATGAGCGCCATCGCCGCCACCACCCTCGACATCCACCACGGCATCACCACCGCCGTCATCATCAACACCGCCATCGTCCTCATCGGCACCCTCACCACCGCCCTCTACCTCCGCACCAAAACCCCCGACAAGACCGCACACTCGGGCAACTCCGCCTTGTGACGACCCGGCCACGCGGCCACCGTGGGCCGCGGGCCGCACGCGACGGCCTCACGAAAGGAACGCCCGATGGCTCTGCACACCCGACCGCAGCCGTCTCCGGTCAGCTGGGAGCAGGTACGCATCCCCGCCCCCGGCGGACCCGTCCCGGGGCTCGTCCTCCGGCCCGAGCGGCCGCGGGCCGGCAGATGGCTGGTGTGGGCGCACGGCGGCAGCTGGCGCGCGGGCTCGGCCCTGGAGTGGTACCCCGCCACCTCCGACCTGGCGCGAGCCGCCGGGATGACCGTGGTGAGCGTGGACTACCGGCTCACCCCGGCCGCCCGGCACCCGGACATGGTCCAGGACCTCCTCGCCGCCCTGACGTGGGCGGCCCCGCAGGCCGAGCGCGAGCTCGCCGAGGCCGGGAGCGGGGCCGCCGGCGCCGCCGGCGGGGGGCCCGTGCTCGCCGTCGGCGGCGACAGCGCGGGCGGCACGCTCGCGGCCTCGGCCGCGGTAGCCTGCCGGGACCGGGGGGTGCCGCTGGCCGCCCAGGTCCTGGCGTACCCGCCGCTCGACCCGGCCTGCGAGGCGGACTCCTACCGCCGCTACGCGGGGGCCTTCCCGTCGGCGTCGGCGATGGCCGCCGCCTGGGGGGAGTACCGCGCCGCCGGACGGCCGACCGCCGTCGACGGCACCCGGCTGTACAGCACGCCCTTCGAGGCCGCCGAGCTCGGCGGGGTCGCCCCCGCGATCCTCGCGGTCGGCGAACTCGACCCGGTGGGCGACGACGTACGCCGCTACGCCGGGCTCCTCCGGGCCGCCGACGTGCCGGTGACGCTGCGGGAGTTCGCCCGGACCGGGCACGGGGCGTTCCTGCGCCCCGGCGGGTCGGGCGCCTCGGCGGCGGAGCTGATCGGGGCGGCGCTGCGCGCGTTCGTCGACGCGCGCTGAGCCGCCCCGTCGGGCCGTTCCCCCGTTCGATCCCCTTCCCCTCTCCTCTTCGACCTCTTGGGAGAAACGCCATGACCGCACCGTTCCCGCCCGCCGCGGTACCCGCCGCCGCCAACCTGGACGCGCTGCTGCGCCACTTCGCCGATCTGCGTGACGGCCGGCACGGGGACGCCGTCTCCCGGTCCGGCAAGGAGGAGCTGTTCCGTACGGCGGCCGGGCTCCTCGACCCGTACGCCCGGCAGGCGTTGACCGAACTGAACGAGGAACTGCTGCTCGGACAGGGCACCTTGGCGGCGACGGGCGTCCAGCGGTCCGACGACGGCAGCCTGTTCCACGCCTGGACGCTGTCCTGGGCGGAGCAGCGGGACGGCGGCATCCCGCCGGTGACGCTGTACGCGCACTACGGGCGCGGCTTCCACCACCCGCATCTGCGCGGGGCGACCGTGTCGGAGTGGCCGATGAACGTCTTCGACGACGCGCAGGCCGCCGCCGAGCTGCCGACGCTGCGGGCCATCGCCGCCGCCGACCTCCACAACCTGGTCTTCGAGCGGGACTTCCGGATCGTGCCGGCGACCGTGTCCGGAGCGTCCGGCGTCCCGTCCGGTCACGCCGGCCACCAGCACTGAAAGGAGCCCACGCCATGACCTCCCTCCGACTCTCCGTCCTCGACCAGACGCCCGTCGGCGAGGACCAGTCGCCCGACGAGGCGCTGCGGGCCTCGCTCGCCCTGGCCTCCTCGGCCGAGCGGCTCGGGTACGTCCGCTACTGGGCGGCCGAGCACCACGGTTCGCCCGGCTTCGCCTCCAGCGCCCCCGAGATGCTGGCCGGCGCGGTGCTCGCCCGCACCTCGCACCTGCGCGTCGGCACGGGCGGGGTGCTGCTGCCGCGCTACGCGCCCACGAAGGTCGCCGAGGTGTTCGGGGTCCTCGCCTCGCTCCATCCGGGGCGGGTCGACCTCGGGCTCGGCCGGGCCGGCGGTCCGGCCCAGGACTTCCCGGCGAAGGTCGCCGAACTGCTGGCCCTGCTGGGCGCCGACGGCCGGCGGCGCCCGTACGGCGTGATGCCGCAGGCCCCGGTGCCGCCGCGGGTGTGGCTGCTCGGCGCGGGCGGCGAGTCCGGCCGTCTGGCCGGGCGGCTCGGCACCGAGTTCGCCTTCGGGCACTTCTTCTCCCCGCACGGCGGGCTGCGCGCCCTCGAGGGGTTCCGGGCCGAGGCCCGGGCGTCCGGCGCCCGGACGGGCCGCGGAGTGCTCGCGGTGCGGGTCGTGACGGCGGACACCGCCGAGCGGGCCGAGGAGCTGGCGCGGAGCCTGCTGCTGTGGCGGGCCCGCAAGGACCTGGGCAGTGACCGGCCGCTGCCGTCGCTGACCAAGCTGCGGGGCCACCGGTGGAGCGACGCCGAGCGGGAGCGGGCCGAGGTGCACCGTACGGCGCTGGTGTCCGGGGCGCCCGAGCAGGTGGGTGCCACGCTGACGGAGCTGGCCGCGGCGCACGGCGTGGACGAGATCGTCGTCAACACGCTGACGGCTGATCCGGCCGACCGGGAGCGCTCCTACGCGCTGCTCGCGGAGGTCTTCGGCCTCTCGGAGGAGGCCACCCGGTCGGCGCGCGCCGAGTCGGAGGCGGTGCCCGTGGGCTGAGTCCCGGCCCCCAGGACGTACGTGCGAGAGCCCCGACCGGTGGTTTCCGGTCGGGGCTCTCGGGTGTGCGGTGGGGGTCAGTGCTCGCGGCCGGAGCCGGCGCTGACGGGTTCGGGGGCGGACGTACCGGTGGTGACCGGGGCCGGGTCGGAGGCGGCCGCGGCGGCCGGCGCGGTACGGCGCTTGGAGCGGCCGAAGTGGGTCATGGCGGGCGACTCGACGAAGCGGAAGAGGAGCCAGCCGCCGAGCAGGGAGGCGAGGAAGAAGCCGGCGACGACCAGCAGCGAGCCGCCGATGCCGTAGGTGGTCTCGCCGAGCAGGGAGCGCAGGTAGAAGATCGTGACGCCCTGGACGAGGTAGAAGCCGAAGGAGACCTCGCCGAGCCAGACCATCGGGCGGCTGCGCAGGAAGGTGACGCGGCCGTCGACGTCGGAGGCGGCGGTGGCGGCGATGAGGGCGGCCACCGGAACGATCGTGGCGGCGACGAAGCCGTACTGGAAGGGCAGTACCAGGGCGGCGGCGTATCCGACGGCGGTGAGGGCGAGGGAGATGCCGAAGCCGACGCGCCGCGGCCAGCGGCCGGCCAGCACGATCCGGGCGAGCAGGATGCCGAGGACGAACTCGAAGAGCCGGCCCGCCGGCAGCAGGTAGCCGAACCAGAACTGCATGTCGGAGACGGGCGTGATGGCGGACTTGGGGGTGGCGGGCACCAGGTAGGTGGAGACGAGCTGGACGCCTATGGTGCCGGCGACCATCACGGCGCTCCAGAACCACAGGGCGCCGCCGCGGATCTTGCGGATCGGGACGATCAGCAGCGGGAAGAGCATGTAGAAGAGCAGCTCGCTGCCGAGGGACCAGCTCGGCGGGTTCACGCTGAGGTTGACGGAGGGCTGCGGGAACCAGGTGTGGATCAGCAGCATGTTCGGCAGCCAGTCGGCGACGCTGGTGACGGCGGCTCCGGCGAACAGCAGCAGCGAGGCGGCGAAGACCACCAGGTGGTTGGGGAAGATCTTGAGCAGCCGGCGGCGGAGGAAGGCGGTCGTTCTCTCGCCGGGCTTGGACGCCCAGGCGAGCACGAAGCCGGAGAGGACGAAGAAGAAGGAGACGCCGAGGTAGCCGGCCTTGCCGAACGCGGTCTCGAAGGCGTTCGCGATGCCCTCGTCGGCGAAGGGGTTGATCGGGGCGTTCGGCGGGATGGGCGAGTCCATCAGGGACGAGTGGAAGAAGAAGACGAGGAGGGCGGCGAAGAACCGCAGGCCGGTCAAGGAGGGCAGTTTCGCCCGCTTCGCGGTGTCGGTGGACGTCGTGGAAGACACGGTGGGTTCGCTCTCTCTGGCTGGCGGAAGAGGGGAGGCGGGCGCCGGGCCGTGGCGTGAGGGGGGGAAAAAGGCGCGAGCACGGCCCGGGGAGGTGCGAGGTGCGCGGTGCGTGGTGCGTGGTGCGAGGTGCGAGGTGCGCGGAGTTCACGGGGGTGCGGAGGGTGCGGAGTTCACGGGGGGGGGTGCGAGGGGGTGCGGGGGGCCGGGCGGCGGGTCCCGGGGTGTGCGGCCCCGGGACCGTGCCGGCGGCGGGCCTGCCGCTCGCCTACTGCTCGATCTGGTTGCGGTAGACCATGAGCTTGGCGTCCTTGGCCACGTAGTAGTTCTGGACGGAGTAGGCGATGGTGGCGAAGTCGAGCCGGCCGTCGCCGTTGAAGTCGGCGGTGGCGATGCGGGCCACGGACTCCTCGGAGACCCGCCACTTCGCCCAGACGCCGTTGGCCGCGTCGATCGCCTTGTAGTACATGACGCCCTGCCAGGGCCACGGGCCGCGCAGCGCGACGAGGAACTCGTCGTCGCCGTCGCCGTCGAAGTCGGCGCAGACGATCTGGTGGCCGGGGCCCTCGCCGTTCTCGTTGGGGTCGCCGAAGACGTCGAGGAGGGACCGGTTCCAGCCCTTGCCGTCGGCGTCCTTGGTGTAGACGGCGACGGTGTTGCCGTGGAAGGGCTCGATGGCGGCGACGTACGCCATCGGGTCGTCGCCGAGGCGGCCGGCGTTGAGGTCGCCGCTGCCCCGGAAGCCGGTCTGCTCGAACTGGGTGAGCTCGCCGGTGCCGATCAGCTCGCGGACCCACTCCTGGCGGCCCTCGTCGTAGTAGAGCCAGGTGACGCCCTCGTCGGAGGCGAGGAGGAGGGACTCGAGCGCGGAGCCGGGGATGAGGCCCTGCTTCTTCTCGGCTCCGTGGATCATGCGGAAGTGGCTGTCGTCGATGACGGTCATCGGCCACTCCTCGGCGGTCTGCACGTCGTCGGGCTCGGTGAAGAGGACGACCGGCAGGACGGCGTGGACGTCCTCCTTGGCGACGATGGGCAGGCCGATGATCTGGAGGCGGTCGGTGCGCGTGAAGTGGCCGGCTCGGAGCCGGTGCATCCCGGTGGCGCGGCCGACGTAGTGGCGCTTCCAGCGGGACTCGTCCTTGTCCGGCTGGCCGGGGTTCTCCAGCCAGTCGATCTTGCCGCCCTCGGTGTTGGCGTCGTGGATGGTGCCGATCGGGCCGTAGAGGTCGTAGCAGACGATGACGTCGGGCCGGCCGTTGCCGGTGACGTCGGCGAAGTCGGCGCCGACGGGCATCGTGATCCGGTCGGCGATCAGGCGCCGGGTCCACTCGCCGTCGTTGGCGTACCAGTAGATCTCGCCGAGGCGCAGGCCGTAGCCGAAGAGGTCCGGGCTGCCGTCGCCGTCGATGTCGGGGGCCTCCAGCCAGTAGCCGTCGCGCAGCTGGTCGGCGACGAGCTCGGGGGTGAAGCGGGGGACGCGCAGCCCGGGGGTGGTGTTCTCGCTCATGGTGATCGGTTCTCCTCGGTGAAGGGGGTGGCGGGGGTGAAGGGGGCGGAGGGGCTTGCGGGGCGGGGTGGTGCTCACGTCCGGGGTGCGCGGGGGACGGGGTGGTACTCGACGGCGAGCCACACGCAGTCGGTGTCGGCGTGGTACTGGTGGTACGGGTAGTGGTAGGTGCACTGCGGGCCGATGGCGCAGAACGGGTCCGGGGTGGTGTAGCCGGGGCTCATGAGCACGTCCTGGTAGAGCGAGGCGTGGTCGCGGTCGCGGAAGCGCTGCATCCGGCCGAGCCCCTGGACCTGGGTGTGGACCTCGATGAAGTCGTGCTCGTTGTGGATGACGCAGTCGGTGCCGGCCGGCGCGAACCAGAGGTTGGCGCGGACCGTGAACTCCCGCGGCGCGACGGCCGTCTCGCGCTCCCCCAGCAGGTGCGCCGCGTCGAAGACGACGGTGCCGATCTCGTCCTGCGGGCTGCGGTAGAGCGGGGTGTCGCGGGGGAAGCCGCCCTGCTCGCCGAGGAGGTCGGCGAGGTGGGCCCAGCCCGGGGCGTCCACCAGGGAGGCCTCGCCGACCTCCTCGCGCCCGGGGCGGAGCAGGATCAGCGTCTCGGCCCACTCGACGCGGGTGTCGGCGAGGACGGTGGAGGTGAGGGCCGGGATCGTCTTGCGGGGGGTCTCGGCGACGGTCACCGCCGCCATGCTCGGGTTGACGACCATGGTGCGGCCCTCGATGAGGAAGTCCTGGGCGTCACGGACGAGGGTGGCGCGCAGCTGCGGCGTGCCGAAGCTCAGTTCGCGCTCGGTGGTGGCGACGGCCTCGGTGGCGGCGACGGCCTCGGTGGTGCTCATGTCGGTTCCTCTCGTCGGGGTCAGGTGCGGGCGAGGGCGACCGGCCGGCCGTGTCCGGCGCCGAGGGCGGCGGTGTCGGCCGTCGGGTCGAAGGGCTCGGGGGCGGGCCCGAGGCCGAAGTGGTGGGCGATGGCGTCGACGGTGCGGCCGGTGGCGCGGCCGTCGCCGTACGGGTTGGCGGCGTTGGCCATGCGGAGGTACGCGGCCGGGTCGCGGAGCAGTTCGAGGGTGTGGGCGACGATGCCCTCGGTGGCGGTGCCGACGAGCCGGGCGGTGCCGGCGGTCACGGCCTCGCCGCGTTCGGTGACGCTGCCGAGGACGAGGGTCGGCTTGCCGAGCGCCGGGCCCTCCTCCTGGCTGCCGCTGCTGTCGGAGACGATCAGGTCGGCGCGGGCCATCAGCTTGCAGAAGGCCAGGTACGGCAGCGGGTCGACGACCGTGATGTTCGGGTGGGCGCCGATGTGGGGCAGGAGGCCCTCGCGGACGACGGGGTTGCGGTGGAGGGGGACGACGACCCGGGTCTCCGGTTCGTCGGCGATGCGGGCCAGCGCGCGGCCGATGGCCGGCAGGTGGGGCCAGGCCTCGCGCCGGTGGGCGGAGGCGAGGACGATCCGGCGGGGGTCGGCGTCGAGGTCGGCGAGGGCCGGGTCGCCGTAGTCGGCGGCCTGCCCGCAGGCCCAGCGCAGGGCGTCGATGACGGTGTTGCCGGTGATGGCGATGGTGGCCGGGTCGATGCCCTCGCGGCGCAGGTTGGCCGCGTTGCCGGGCGTGGGGGCCAGGTGGAGGGCGGCGATCTGGGCGACGAGCCGGCGGTTGCCCTCCTCGGGGAAGGGCGAGCCGAGGGCGCCGCTGCGCAGCCCGGCCTCGACGTGGATGACGGGGACCCGCTGGTGGAAGCCGGCGAGGGCGCCGGCGAAGGTGGTGGCGGTGTCTCCGTGGACGAGGACGGCGTCGACGGAGGCGGAGCCGAACCAGTCCTCCAGGCCGCGCAGGGAGCGGTAGGTGACCTGGGAGAGGGTCTGCTTGGGGGCCATGACCTTGAGGTCGACGTCGGTGGTGAGTCCGAAGACGTCGAGCGTCTCGTCGAGCATCTGGCGGTGCTGGCCGGTGGAGACCACCACCGGCGCGAAGCGGGGGTCGTCCTGGAGGGCGCGGATGACCGGCGCGAACTTGATGGCCTCCGGCCGGGTACCGAGGACTACGGCGAGGGAGCGCATGGGTTCCTTACTTCCTGTGAGTGCGGAGCCGAAGCGGAACAGGGCAGGGCGGAACAGGGGTGGGGAGGGGATGAATGCGGCCGGGGCGCTGTGTTCAGCGGCTCTCGTGCGGCCTGGAATCAACTTTCCCTGCCGGCCCGCGGAGGGTCAACGGACGCCCACCCGTCTCGAACAGCGCCTCGAACGAGGGGTGTTCGACCAGGGGTCGGCCGCCGGCTCCGGACAACGCGAAAGCCCTGCGCCCGGAACCGGGCGCAGGGCTTCTGCCTGCGGAGACGCGTGTGGGGGTACCCCCAGGGGATCAGTCCCTGGCGGGCTTGATGGACATGGAGTGGCGGAAGTAGTCGGACGGGTCGTAGCGCCGCTTCACGCGCTGGAGACGGGGATAGTTGTCCTTGTAGTACAGGGTCTGCCAGGGCACGCCGGAGCGGTTGCGCCGGGGGTCGGCGACGTCGCGGTCGGGGTAGTTGATGTAGCAGCCGTCGGTGGCGTCGTCGATGAGCGGGACGCCGCCGGTGGGCGCGAAGAACTCCTCGTACAGCTCCCTCAGCCAGCCCAGGTAGAAGTCGTCCTCGCTCTTGTCGGACCAGAAGGTCTGGAAGCACATCTTGAAGATGGAGGTGCGCTGCGCGTTCGCGGTCGCGTCGGGGGCGACGGCGTTGACCTGCCCGCCGAAGGAGAACAGCACCAGCATGGTGTCCGGGTTGGTGAAGTCGGACCGGGTCATGTGCTTGTACAGCGCGGCGAGTTGGTGGTCCGTGAAGTTCTTCCGCATGTACGCGGACTTGTGGCCGCCCCGTGAGGTGGGGTCGGTGATGACGGGGTTGTTGGTGCCGACCAGCCGGGTCGCCTGGAGCCATGGCAGGGTCCGCGGTTCGGCGAGCTGCGGCATGGCGGGCAGTTCGCCGGTGGGCCGGGTCAGGGCCTGTGGCCGGATGCCGGTGCCGGCGGTGATGGCGGCCAGGTAGTCGTCGAGGAGCGCGCGGGCGTTCGGGACGGTGGCGTCGACCTGGGTGAACATCCCGAGGCTGCCGTGGGCCTTGGAGCTCACGTTGAAGAGGCTCGACAGGGCGTTGTAGGGCGAGTCGGGGGCGCTGTGCTCGGCGTGCCAGGCCCCGAAGTTCTTGAGCAGCCGGGCGAACCTGCGCTCGTCGAGCTGCTCCCAGGGGAAGTCGACGGCGCTGACGAGGACCGTGGACGGCGGGGATATCAGCAGGCGGGAGGGGTCGGTGCCGGTGGCGCCCGGCGAGCGGAACCAGTACTTGGTGACGAGGCCGAAGTTGCCGCCGCCGCCTCCGGTGTGGGCCCACCACAGCTCGCGGTGCGGGTCGTCCTCCTCGCGGGTGGCGACGACGGTCCGTACGCCTCCCCTGCCGTCGGTGACGACGACCTCGACGGCGTACAGGTGGTCGACGACCAGGCCGTGGGCGCGGGAGAGGAGGCCGTACCCGCCGCCGGCTATGTGGCCGCCGGCTCCGACGCTGTAGCAGATGCCGCCGGGGATGGTGACGCCCCAGCCCTTGTAGAGGGCCTCGTACACGTTGAGGAGGCGGGCGCCGGGCTCGACGGTGAAGGCCCGCATCCGCGGGTCGTAGCCGACGTGCGTCATCTCGGAGAAGTCGAGGATGACCTCGGCGTCGGGGTGGACCGCGAAGTCGGCGAAGCAGTGGCCGCCGCTGCGGACCGAGACCCGCTTGCCGGCCCGGACGGCGTCCTTGAGGGCGCGCTCGGCGTCGGCGCTGGAGCGGATCATGCGGATGTAGTCGGGGCGGGCGACGAACCGCTGGTTGTTGCCGGTGGTCAGCTCCGCGTAGCGCGGGTCGTCGGGGCGGACGGTGGAACCGGTGCCGGCGGCGGCCGCCGCGGCTCCGGCCCCGGTGGCGCCCGTGGCGGCGGTGGCGCTCGGGACGGCGAGGGCGCCGGCCACGGCGGCACCGCCCACGACGGCGGCGCCGCTCGTGAGCACGGTGCGGCGGCCGGGTCCCTGCTCGGATCGCATGAAGGGCACGGATCGCATGGGTCTGCCTCAACTCCTGTTCGAGGGCGGGATGGTGGCGCTCCGTCGCGTCACCGGGGTGGAAGATTCCGGGGAAGGCGCCGGGGAAGGGGCCGGGAAAGGGTCGGGGGAGAGCGCGGGGGAAGGGTCCGGGGAGGGGGCCGGTCCCTTCGAGGCCGCCCGGCGTCGGTCGTGACGGCCGGCGAGCAGGGCGGTGCAGAGACCGGCGGTGGCGAGGCCGGCGCCGATCCAGGTCGGGGCGGTCCAGCCCAGGCCGCGGTCGACGGCGAGGCCGCCGAGCCAGGCGCCGAGGGCGTTGCCGAGGTTGAACGCGGCGATGTTGGCGGCGGAGGCCAGCGCCGGAGCGCCCTCGGCCTGCTGCATGACCCGGGCCTGGAGCGGCGGCACGGTCGCGAAGCCGACGGCGCCGAAGACGGCCAGGGTCACGGCGGCGGGCAGCGGCGCGTGGGCGGTGAGGGCGAAGACGGCCAGCACCAGGGCGAGCGCGCCGAGGATGACGTACAGGCTGGGCATCAGCGAGCGGTCGGCGGCCTTGCCGCCCAGGACGTTGCCGACGCAGAGTCCGACACCGAAGAGGACCAGCAGCCAGGCGACGGCCCCGTCGGAGAAGCCCGCCAGCTCGGTCATCATCGGCGCCAGGTACGTGAACGAGGCGAAGACGGCGCCGAATCCCAGCATGGTGGTCAGCAGCGCCAGCCACACCTGCGGCCGGGCGAAGACGGCGAGCTCGCCGCGGAGCGAGGCACCGGGCGGGCGCGGCTGGGCCGGCACGAGCGCGATGATCCCGAGCAGCCCGACGACACCGAAGGCGGTCACGGCCCAGAAGGTGGAGCGCCAGCCGAACTCCTGCCCGAGGAAGGTGCCGAGGGGCACGCCGAGCACGTTGGCGAGGGTGAGACCGGTGAACATCAGGGCGATGGCGCCGGCCTTGCGGTCGGGCGCCACGAGGTCGGCGGCGACGACCGAGCCGATGCCGAAGAACGCGCCGTGGGTGAGGGAGGCGATCAGCCGGCCGCCCATGAGGGCGGCGTAGTCGCCGGCGAGCGCGCACAGCAGGTTGCCGGCGATGAAGACGCCCATCAGGACCACGAGCATGGTCTTGCGGGGCAGCCGGTTCCCGGCGGCGGTCATCAGCGGGGCGCCGACGACCACGCCGAGGGCGTAGCCGGTGACGAGCATCCCGGCGGCGGGGATGGAGACGGTCAGGTCGCCGGCGACCTCGGGCAGCAGACCGACGATGACGAACTCGGTGGTGCCGATGCCGAAGGCACCGAGGGCGAGGGCGAGCAGCGCGAGAGGCATGACAGGCCGTCAGATCTGCCGCAGGGCGCCGCCGTCGACGCTCCACTCGGCACCGGTGACCTGCCCGGCCAGCGGCGACAGGAGGTGGGCGACGACCGTGGCCACGTCCTCGGACTCCCCGATGCGACCGGTGGGCAGCCGGCGGACCTCGCGGACGAAGTGGTCGACGGCCTCGTCGGCGGGCAGCCCGAACCGCTCGCCGAGCTGCTCGGCGAAGCCGCCGGGGGCGTCGAAGAGGGCGGTGCGGGTCGGACCGGGCGAGACCACGTTGGAACGCACCCCGCGCGGCCCGAACTCGGCGGCGAGCGACTTCGACACCGAGAGCAGCGCCGTCTTGGCGGCGGCGTAGTCGACGATCGTGGGGTCGGGGAAGCGGGCGGCCTCGCTGGCGACGTGCACGACCGAGGCGGCGTCGGACTCCAGGAGCAGCGGCAGCGCGGCCCGGGTCACGCGGACGGCCGCGTACAGGTTGATCTCGAAGCTCGCGGTCCAGGCGTCGTCGTCGACGGCGAGGAAGCCGGTACGGGAGACGAGCGCGCCGGCGTTGTTGACCAGCCCGTCGAGGCGCCCGTGCAGCGCGCGGACCCGGTCGACGACGTACCGGGCGGCGTCGGGGTCGGTGAGGTCGGCGGCCACGGTGTCGATCCGGCCGGGCGGCGTACCGGTGGCGGTGGTGGCGGGCGTGTCGGGCGTCCAGGGCTTGCGGGCGACGCCGACCACGGTGGCGCCCTCGGCGGCCAGCAGTCGGGCGGTGGCCGCGCCGATCCCGGACGAGGCGCCGGTGACGAGGTAGACGCGGTCGTGGATACGCAGGTCCATCAGGGGTTCCTCAGGGGCCTCGGGGAGGTGGCGGGTGGCGGATCGGGACAGGGGAAGCGGCCGGGTGCGGTCGGCGGGGGATGGCGACCGCACCC
>NZ_JBHTST010000135.1:0-23894 GCF_042794995.1 Streptomyces sp. NPDC056503 | reverse complement strand
GACTCTATCAGATCTTTCCGATCCGATTTCCTCGGTGCTTTCCGGTCCCTTTCGCTTTCGCTCCGGGCCCTTCCGGCGTTTCCGACTCTATCAGAGCCTTTCGGCGCCTGATTCCCAGTCGGAGGGAATTCGTCTTCGCGGCCGTTCGGGCCGTTCCGACGAGTGAGACATTAACGGATTCCCTGCTCCCGACGCTAATCGGGGGATTCCTCATTTCGCGAAGCACGGAAAGCGCGACGACACGCGACGAAATCGCGATCATCAGGCTCAGTGGATCTTGCGGAATGACCGTCCGGGGCCGACCAGGGCCGGTGCTCACGTCGGACAGCTCGGAAGACATTACTGACCTGAGGAGCCCGTGTCAACCCCCTATCGCTTCGGGTGGCGGGTCAGGGGCGGAGGCTGGAGACGACCTCGGCCGTGGCGGCCACGCCGTTCTGGATGGTGGGGGCCATGCTCGTGCCGGCGAGGAAGAAGCCGAGGAGGGCGCAGACGACGGCGTGGGTGAGCTTGAGGCCCCCGCTGCGCAGGAAGATCACGGTCAGTACGAGGAGCAGCACCACGACGGAAACGGAAACGGCCATCGGTCTCACGTCCTTCTTCTGCCGCACCGGAATTGCGGCGTTCGGCGGACAGTGTGACGGAATGGGCGATCCGTCCGGGGGAACGGCAGGGCGGCCATCCGGGTGACTTCCGAGTGGATCAGGTGCCGGAAGGCTGTTCGGGCGGCAGGCAGTCGTTCCACTCCACCGTCCGGTCGCACCAGCGGTTCAGGAGGACGCGGTCGTGGCCGACGGCGAGGAGGCCGGCTCCGGTCTGCGCGCGGTAGGTCTCCACGGCGGCGACGAGGGCGGCCGTGGTGGAGGCGTCGAGCATGGCGGTCATCTCGTCGCAGACCAGCCAGCGGGGCCTGAGGGTGAGCGCTCGGGCGAGGCACGCGCGCTGGAGCTGGCCGTCGCTGACCGCGTGGGGGCGGCGGGTCAGGAGTTCGGGGGTGAGGCCGACGGCGGGGGCCAGCTCGGCGACGCGGGCGGCCGCCTCGGCCTTGCGGCCGGTGGCGCGCAGGGGTTCGGCGATGAGGTCGGCGAGGGTGAGCCGGGGGTCGGCGGCGGTGCGGGGCTGCTGGAAGACGACGCCGACGGCGGTGCGGTGCTCGCGCGGGGCGCGGTGGCGCCAGGCGGTGATCTCGGTGCCGTCGAGGACGAGGCGGCCGGCGTCGGGGCGGTGGAGGAGGGCCGCTACGCGGGCGAGGGTGGACTTGCCGCAGCCGCTGGGGCCGAGGAGGCCTACGGACTCGCCGGGGGCGATGGTGAGGGAGGCGCCTCGGAAGACCGGGGTGCGGGGGTGGTAGCCGGCGGTGACGGAGTCGAGTTCAAGCACGGGGGCGCTCCGGGTGGTGGCAGGCGACGCCGGCGCGGAGGGCCGGGGCGGTGGCGCAGAGGTCGGTGGCGCGGGGGCAGCGCGGGGCGAAGGCGCAGCCGTCGGGGAGGTCGGAGAGTTCCGGTGGCATGCCGGGGATGGGGGTGAAGGCGCGCTCGGGGAGGGCGTCGAGGAGGCCTCGGGCGTAGGGGTGGGTGGGGCCGGTGGTGCCGAAGAAGCGGTGGGCGGGGGCCGTCTCGACGATCCGTCCGGCGTACATGACGGCGACCCGGTCGGCGATGCGGGCGGCGGCGGTCAGGTCGTGGGTGATGAGGAGCAGTCCGCGGCCGTCGTCGGCGTGGCGGCGCAGTGCGTCGGCGGTGTGCTCGACGAGGTCGCGGTCGAGGCCGGTGGTGGGCTCGTCGGCGAGGAGGAGGGGGGCGTCGCCGATGAGGGCGAGGGCGGTGGCGGCGCGCTGGGCGAGTCCGCCGGAGAGTTCGTGGGGGTGGGAGTCGAGGTGGGTGGCGGGGAAGGCCGCGCGCTCGGCCGCGGCCTCGGCGGCCTTGCGGCGTCCGGAGCGCGGGGTGTCGGTGAGGGCCCGGACGGTCTCCTCCAGGTGCGCCCGTACGGTGCGGACCGGGGTGAGGTGGGCGGCGGGGCTCTGCGGGACGAGCCCGACGCGCCGGCCGCGTACGGATCGGGCGAGGGTCTTCTCGCCCGCGGTGAGCAGGTCGGTGCCGGCGATCAGGGCGGTACCGCTGGTCTCGGCGTTTCCCGGGAGCAGTCCGAGGAGTGCCGAGGCGAGCACCGACTTCCCGCACCCGGACTCTCCGACGAGGGCGAGGCACTCCCCCGGTGCCAGGTCGAGGTCGGCGTCGGTGACGGCGGCGACCGTCCGCCCGCCGTGGAGGCGGAACCGGACGGTGAGGCCGCGGACGCTGAGCAGGGCGTCCTCGGCCCGCTCGGCGGTGACGGCGTCCAGGGCGCGGGCGACGCGGGCGTTCACAGCATCAGCTCCGATCGGCGGCGGGGGTTGAGGCGGTCGCGCCAGGCGGAGGCGAGGCCCGCCAGGGCGAGGGTGGGGAGGATCAGGAAGAGGCCGGGGAAGAGGGTGGGCCACCAGGCGCCGGCGAGGAGGGAGGAGCGGGCCGACTGGACGAGGTTGCCGAGGCTGGCCTGGTGGCTGGGGAGGCCGAGGCCGAGGAAGGAGAGGGCGGATTCGTGCCACATGGCGTGCGGGACCATCAGGACGGCGGCGAGGCCGGCCTGCGGGAGGACCGCGGGGAGCAGGTGGCGGGTGGCGACGCGGCGGCGGGTGGCGCCGCCCGAGACGGCCGCGTCGATGTGGGGGCGGGTGCGCTGGGAGAGGACTTCGGAGCGGACGATGCGGGCGGTGGAGAGCCAGTGGGTGACCGCGACGGAGGCGATGACGGGCCAGACGCCGGGGCGGAAGAGGGCGACGACGAAGATGCCGAGGAGCAGGTGGGGCACGGAGGAGAAGGCGTCGACGAGGCGCATGAGGGTGCGGTCGGTCCAGCCGCCGAGGGCGCCGGCGGCGGCGCCGACGGCGGTGCCGAGGACGGTGGCGACGAGGGCGGCGACGAGGCCGACGAGGAGGGAGATCCGCAGGCCGTAGACGCAGCGGAGGAGGAGGTCGCGGCCGACGTCGTCGGTGCCGAAGGGGTGGTCCCAGGAGGGTGGGAGGAGCTTCCGGGAGAGGTCGACGGCCTGTTCGTCGAGGTGGACGAGCGGGGGGACGAGGAGGACGGCGAGGGCGAGGGCTCCGATGACGGTCGCGGAGGTCCAGAGGCGGAGGCGGTGGGTGCGGGGGTCAGCCATCGAAGCCCACCCTGGGGTCGGCGAGGCCGTAGAGGAGGTCGGAGAGGAGGTTGCCGAGGAGGACGGCCGCGGTGGCGAGCACGGTGAGCGCGGCGAGCAGCGGGAAGTCGACGGCGGTGGCGGCCTGGACCGTGGCGGCGGCGATGCCGGGCCAGCTGAAGACGGTCTCCACGAGGAGGGCTCCGGTGATGATCTCGGGGACGCGGGAGCCGATGAGGGTGAGCATCGGGAGCATGCCGGAGCGCAGGGCGTGGCCGGTGAGGACGGTGCGTTCGGCGAGGCCGCGGGCGCGGGCGCCGCGTACGGGGTCCTCGTCGAGGGCGTCGCCCACGCCCTGGCGGACGTAGAGGAAGAACCAGGGGAGCTGGGTGAGGCCGAGGACGAGGGCGGGGAGGACGAGGTGGCGGGCGACCTGGTCGGGGGTGACGGTGTCGCTGGCGGTGTCGGTGAGGCCGCCGGCGGGCAGGACGCCGAGCTGGAGGGCGAAGAACCAGATGGCGAGGAGGCCGAGCCAGAAGGCGGGGGCGGCTTCCAGGGTGTAGGCGAGGGCGCTGACGGTCCGGTCGAGGAGGCCGCCTCGGCGGCGGCCGGCGAGGACGCCGAGGAGGGTGCCGAGGGCGATGGCCACGGCGAAGGCGGTGGCGGCCAGGAGGACGGACCAGCCGAGGCGTTCGGTGATGACGTCGGTGACGGGGCGGCGCATGACCGCGGAGTCGCCGAGGTCGCCGGTGACGGCGGAGGTGAGCCACTCCCACCAGCGGGTGAGGAGGGGCTGGTCGACGCCGAGGTTGTGGCGGAGCTGGTCGAGGGTCTCCTGTGAGGCGGTGAGGCCGGCGGTGCCGGCGTAGGCCTTGACCGGGTCGAAGGGGGAGGCTTCGGCGACCGCGAAGACGGCGAGGGTGACGCCGAGGAGGACGGGGACGGCGGCGAGGGCGCGCCGTCCCGTCATCCGGGCCATGGCCCCCCAGGGGAGGCGGCGGCTCACTTCTTCGTGTCTCCGGTGTTCTTCGGCTTCCAGGACTCGACGTTCCACCAGGGACCGGCGGCGAGGCCGTGGTCGTGGGGTTCGGTCTGGGTGCTCAGGCCGGTCCAGGAGTCGTTCACGACGTAGAGGTGGTCGATGTGGGTGAGGAAGGTGTAGCCGGGGTTCTTGACGAGTTCGCGTTGGACGGTGTCGTACGCGGCCTTGCGCTTCGCGGGGTCGTTCGTGCGGCGGCCCTCGTCGAGGGCGCGGTCGACGGTCTCGTCGTCGTACCAGGCCATGTTGTTGAAGCCGTCGCCGGCGAGGGTGGACTTCAGGAGGAGGTACTGGTCGAAGTCGGGGTCGCCGGGTGAGCCGCCTCCGGCGAGGACGGCGTCGGTCTTCATGCGGGGTTCGATGACCTCCCAGGTGCCGGCCTGGGTCTTGATCTCGATGCCGGCCTTGCGGGCGTCGGAGGCGTAGGCGAGGGCGTGGTCCTGGCGGAGTTTGTCGCCGGAGAGGTACCAGAGGGGGAAGGAGGCGCGGACGCCGTTCCTGGCGCGGACGCCGTCGGCGCCGGGCTTCCAGCCGGCCTCGTCGAGGATCTTCCGGGCGCCGGCGAGGTCGTGGCGGCGCTCGGTGCCCTGGGCGAACCAGGGGCTGTCGGTGGGGACGGGGCCGTAGGCGGGCTTTCCGGCGCCTTCGAGGATCTTGTCGACCATGGTCCGGCGGTCGACGGCGATGTCGAGGGCGCGGCGGACGGCGGTGTCGCCGGTGACGGGGTGGTGGGTGGGGAGGGTGACCGTGCGGTAGTCGTAGGTCTTGGCGGTGTGGGTCTTCCTGGCCTTGTCGCGGCCGAAGCCGGCGGCGAGGTTGGGCGGGAGGATGGCGCCGTCGAGGTCGCCGGCGCGCAGGCGGGTGGCGCGGACGTCGTCGTCCTTGATGATCGCCATGGTGAACTTCTTCACCGCGGGGGCGCCGTTCCAGTACGTCGGGTTGGCCTTGAAGGTGAGCTTCTCGCCCTTGGACCAGTCGGTGAGGACGTAGGGGCCGGTGCCTATGGGTCGGGTGGTGAAGGCGCCGGTGTTGACGTCCTGCTTCGCGGCGACGTGTTCGGGGGCGATGGCGTGGACGGTGCGCTCGGCGAAGGGCGCGTAGGGGTACTTGAGGTGGAAGACCACGGTGGACTCGCCGCGGGCCTCGACGCTCTTCAGGGCGTCGAGTTCGGTGCGGGAGGGGTTGTTGGTCTTCGGGTCGAGGATCGTCCGGTAGGTGAAGACGACGTCCTCGGCCGTGAAGGGCTCGCCGTCGCTGAAGGTGACGCCGGAGCGGAGGCGGTAGGTGTACGTGAGTCCGTCGTCGCCGACCTCGGGGAGCTCGCGGGCGAGCGCCGGCTTGAGCTTCATGTCGGCGTCGAAGGCGAGGAGGCCGTCGAAGATCTTGGAGTTGCCGTCCTTGCCGTAGCCGAGGAGGGGGCTGAGGGTGTCGGGCTCGTAGGCGATGCCGACGACGGCGGAGTCCTTGGGTCCGCCGGTGCCGGCGGTGTCGGCGCCGGGGTTCGTGCAGGCCGCGGTCGCGAGGGCGAGTGCCCCCGTGATCAGCGCGGCGGTCGCGCGGCGGACGGTTCGGGCGGCCATCGGGTCCACACCCCTTTTTGAAGATCAACTGTTGTTGCGAACGATTCGCAATTAAACAGCATGGGTGCGCGGGGGCTCCCGGTGGGTAGTCCGCCCCGGACGACCACGACACCGGGAGTGACGATGAGCGAGACGCACGAGGAGCGGGGCCCCGCGGTCCAGGGGGCCGCCGAGCTCTTCGACGGGGTGGGGCTCGACTACGAGCGGGCCTTCGGCCGGCTGCCGGCGCAGCTGGCGGCGGTCGACTGGCTGACCGGGCGGCTCTCCCCCGGCTCCCGGGTCCTGGACGCGGGGAGCGGTACGGGGCGGCCGGTGGCCGCGATGCTCGTCGACGCGGGCCACGAGGTGACCGGGGTCGACGTCTCCGGGACGATGGTGGAGCTGGCCAGGGCGCGGGTGCCCGGGGCGCGGTTCGAGCAGGGGGACCTGCGCGAGCACACCCCTCCGGAGGGTGGCTACGACGCGGTCTGCGCCTTCTTCCCGCTGCTGATGATGGAGCGGGAGGAGCAGGTCGGCGCGCTGCGGCGGATGGCGTCCTGGCTGGCGCCCGGCGGTCTGCTGGTGTCGGCGACGGTTCCGGCCGACGTCGAGGGTCTGGAGATCACCTGGATGGGGCGCCGGGCGCGGGTCTCCAGCTTCTCGGCCGAGGCGTACCTGGGGGTGCTGCGGGAGGAGTGCGGCCTTGAGGTGCTCCATCACGAGCTGTCGGTCTTCCGGCCCGAGGTGGCGGGTGGCGAACCCGAGGAGCACCTGTTCTGTTACGCGCGCCGCGGGGTGACCGCGGGAGGGTGAGACGGCCGGGCCTTCCGGCCGCCGGCCGTCCCACCGCGTCGGGTCAGGCCGGGGCCGGGAGGTCCGCCAGGGTGGCGATGACGTCCTGGTGGTGGCCGGCCGAGCCCAGGGCGAGCTGGTCGGCCTTGGCGCGCTTGAGCGCCAGGTGGGCCGGGTGCTCCCAGGTCATGCCGATCCCGCCGTGCAGCTGGACGCACTCCTCGGCGGCGCGGACGGCGACCCCGGAGCAGTAGGCCTGGGCCACGGCCACCGTCAGTTCGGTGTCGGGCGCGTCGGCGGCGAGGGCGTCGGCGGCGGCGCGGGCCGCCGCCCGGGCTCCGACCAGGTCCAGCCAGAGGTGGGCCATACGGTGCTTGAGCGCCTGGAAGGAGCCGACCGGCCGGTTGAACTGGTACCGCTCCCTGGTGTGGCGGACGGTCTCCTCCAGGCACCACTCGGCGAGGCCGAGCTGTTCGGAGGCGAGGAGTCCGGCCCCGGCGAGGAGTCCGCGCCGCACGGCCGCCGCCGCCTCCGCGGGTCCGGCCAGGAGGGTGCCGGCGGCACCGGTGGTGTCGACGGTGGCGAGGGGGCGGGTGAGGTCGAGCGGGGTGAGCGGGGTGACGGTCGCGGCGGCGGCGGGTACGGCGTACAGGCCGTCGGGGCGGGGCACGAGGAAGACGTCGGCGGCGGGGGCGTCGGCGACGGCCCGGACGGGGCCGGTGGCCGTGAAGGCGGTCTGCGGGGCGGTGGTGAAGGGGACGGTCAGGACGGCGGTCCGCTCCCCCGCCGCCAGTTCGGCGAGGAGGGTGGCGGCGGGTCCGTCCGTCGCGCCGAGGGCGAGGAGGGTCTCGGTCGCGACGACCGCGCCGGTGAGGTACGGGGCCGGGGTGACCGCCCGGCCGAGCTCCTCCAGGACCACCGCGGCCTCGCGGTGGCTCGCGCCCTGGCCGCCGAGCTTCTCGGGGACGAGGAGGCCGGCGGCGCCGATGCCCGAGGCGAGCGCGGGCCAGAGGCCGGTGGGGTACGGGTCGCCGGTCTCGGCGCGGTCGAGCACGGCCTGGTGGCCGGCGCGGTCGGTGAGCAGGGAGCGGACGGCGTCCCGCAGCGCGTCCTCGGTGTCGGAGTAGAGGAGGTCCGGCTCGTGGCTCATCGGGCGAGGTCCTTCCAGGGGACGTCCTTGTCGTTGCGGGGCTCCGGCGGGAGTCCGAGGACCCGCTCGGCGACGATGTTGAGCAGCACCTCGCTGGTGCCGCCCTCGATCGAGTTGCCCTTGGAACGCAGATAGCGGTAGCCGGCCTCGCGTCCGGTGAAGTCGACGAGTTCGGGCCGGCGCATGGTCCAGTCGTCGTACACCAGGCCGTCGTCGGCGAGGAGTTCGACCTCCAGGCCGCTGATGGCCTGGTTGAGGCGGGCGAAGGCGAGCTTCATGGCGCTGCCCTCGGGGCCGGGCTGGCCGGCGGCGAGCCCCTGGCGCAGCCGCTCGCCGGTGAGGCGGGCCACCTCGGCGTCCACCCAGAGGTCGAGGAGCCGGCGGTGCAGGGCGTGGGTGCGCAGCTCGGGGCGGTCGCGCCAGACGGCGGCGGCCTTGCCGATCATGCCGCCCTCGCGGGGGATGCGGGCGCCGCCGATGGAGACCCGCTCGTTCATGAGGGTGGTCTGGGCGACGCGCCAGCCGTCGCCGACCTCGCCGAGGCGGTGGGCGTCGGGGATGCGGACGCCGGTGAGGAAGACCTCGTTGAACTCGGCCTCGCCGGTGATCTGGCGCAGCGGCCTGACCTCGACGCCGGGGTCGGTCATGTCGCAGACGAAGTAGGTGATGCCCCGGTGCTTGGGCAGGTCGGGGTCGGTGCGGGCGATGAGGATGGCCCAGCGGGCGGTGTGGGCGCTGGAGGTCCACACCTTCTGGCCGTCCACCACCCACTCGTCTCCGTCCTTGACCGCGCGGGTGCCGAGGGCGGCGAGGTCGGAGCCGGCGCCGGGCTCGCTGAAGAGCTGGCACCAGACCTCTTCGCCGGTCCAGAGCGACCGGAGGAAGCGGGACCTGACCGCGTCGGAGCCGTACGCGAGGAGGGTGGGGGCGGCCATGCCGAGGCCGATGCCGATGCGGCGGGGGTCGTTGTCGGGGGCGCCGGCGGCGGCGAGTTCGGCGTCGACGACGGTCTGGAGGGCGCGGGGGGCGTCGAGTCCGCCGAGGCCGGCCGGGTAGTGGACCCAGGCGAGGCCGGCGTCGAAGCGAGCCCGGAGGAAGTCGAGCCGGTCGGTTTCGGCGGGCGGGTGCTCGGTGAGCAACGCCCGGGTGCGCGCCTGGAGTTCTGCGGCGTCGGTCATGCGCGGGCTCCTTCCGGGAGGACGACCAGGCGGCCGGTGGTGGCGCCGTCGGCGACGCGCTGGACGGCGTCGGCGGCGTCGGCGAAGGGGACGCGTTCGGCGACGAGCGGCTTGACGACGCGCTGGGCGGCGAGGGCGGTGAGGGTGTCGTGGCACTGGAGCACGGCGGTCGGGTCGAGCCGGGCGTACAGGCCCCAGTGGAGGCCCAGGATCGAGTAGTTCTTCACCAGGGCGTGGTTGAGGGCGGGGGCGGGGATGGTGCCGCTGGCGAAGCCGACGACGACGATCCGGCCCTCGAAGGCGACGCACTTGGCGGACTGCTGGTAGGCGTCTCCGCCGACCGGGTCGTAGATCACGTCGGCGCCGCGGCCGCCGGTGGCGGCCTTGACGGCGGCGCCGACGTCCGCGGAGCGGCGGTCGATCACGACGTCGCAGCCGAGGGCGCGGGCGACGGCGGCCTTGGCGGGGCCGCCGACCACGCCGATGACGGTGGCGCCGGCGGCCTTGCCGAGCTGGACGGCGGCGCTGCCGACGCCGCCGGCCGCGGCGTGCACGAGGAGGGTCTCGCCCGCCTTGAGGGCGGCGCGGCGGTGGAGGCCGAACCAGCCGGTCTGGTAGCCGATGTGGAGGGCGGCGGCCTCGGCGTCGTCGAGGGCGTCGGGTGCCGGGAGGAGGGTGGCGGCGTCCGCGAGGGCGTGGTCGGCGAAGCCGCCGTGCGGGAGGGCCGCGGTGGCGATGACCCGGCGGCCGTCCCGGGTCTCGCCGCAGAGCTCGACGCCGGGGGTGAAGGGCAGCGGGGGGCGGACCTGGTAGTGGCCGCGGCAGAGCAGCGCGTCGGGGAAGTTGACGTTGGCGGCGCGGACTCTGAGGAGGACCTGGCCGGGGCCGGGTTCGGGGGTGTCCACCTCCTCTCGGCGCATCACCGCGCCGGGTTCGCCGTTCTCGTGCACTCGCCATGCCTGCATCCGTCGAGCCTCCGTCCGTACCGAGCGGTCGGCCGCATACTAAGCGGTCGCTTGCCCTTGATGGAACCACTCAGCCGGACTTCTTGGGCCGCGCCCGTACGTGCATCCGCTCGCCCTGCGGTCCATACAGGCTGAGGAACTCCACCGGCCCGTCCGCGGTCGGGCCGAACCAGTGCGGCACGCGGGTGTCGAACTCGGCGGCCTCGCCGGCGGTCAGCACCACGTCGTGCTCCCCCAGGACGAGCCGGAGCCGCCCGGAGAGCACGTACAGCCATTCGTACCCCTCGTGGACCCGCGGCTCCGGCTCCTCGACCGCCTTCTCCTGGATCACCTTGTACGCCTGGAGGCCGCCGGGCTGGCGGGTGAGCGGGTACATGGTGCGGCCGTGCCGGACGATCGGGCGGGCCCGCACCCGGGGGTCGCCCACCGGTGGGGCGCCGACCAGCTCGTCCAGCGGGACCTGGTGGGCGCGGGCGAGCGGCAGGAGCAGTTCGAGGCTCGGCTTGCGCTGTCCGGACTCCAGGCGGGAGAGGGTGGAGACGGAGATGCCGGTGGCGGCGGAGAGGTCGGCCAGGGTCACACCGCGGTCGCGGCGGACCCGGCGCAGCCGGGGGCCGACCTCGGTCAGGACGGCGTCGATGCGGTCGTCTTCGGTCATGCCTCCAGTGTTGCAGGAACGGCAAGTTTCCTTGCCGCCGGTGCCGGTCCCGGGTGAGGCTCGCGGCATGAACGCACGCAGGGAGGACCGCATGGAAGAGAACAGCTACGAGGTCGTGGTGGTCGGCGGCGGGGCGGCCGGACTGAGCGCCGCGCTGATCCTCGGCCGGTCCCGGCGCCGCACCCTGGTCGTCGACGCCGGCGAGCCGCGCAACGCTCCCAGCGGGCACATGCAGGGCTATCTGTCGCGGGACGGGATGAGCCCGGCGGAGTTCCTCGCGGCCGGCCGCCGTGAACTCCTGGCGTACGGGGTCGAGGTCCGGCCCGGCGAGGTGACCGGCGCGGTCCCGGACGGGGACGGCTTCGTCCTGACGCTCGCGGACGGCACCGCGCTCTCGGCGCGGCGACTGGTCGTCGCGACCGGTCTCGTGGACGAGCTGCCGGAGATCGACGGGCTGGCGGGGCGGTGGGGCCGGGACGTGCTGCACTGCCCGTACTGCCACGGCTGGGAGGTCCGCGACCGGCCCTTCGGGGTCATCGCCCACCCGACCATGCCCGCCCACCAGGCGCTGATGGTCTCGCACTGGTCCTCCGACGTGACCCTCTTCCCGAACGGCGCGGAGCTCACGGAGGAGGACGGCCGGCTGCTCGCGGCGGCGGGGGTCAGGACCGTGCCGGGCGCGGTCGCGGGGATCGCGGTGGAGGACGACCGGCTGACCGGGGTGCGCCTCGCCGACGGCCGGACCGTCGGCTGCGAGGTGGTCTTCGCGGCGGCGACCCGGCTCACCGCCCGTGACGGGGTGCTCGGGCAGCTCGGCGCGGAGCGGTACGAGACGCCCTTCGGCTTCTTCGTCAAGGTGGACGAGACCGGCCGGACGAGCGTCCCGGGCGTGTGGGCGGCGGGGAACGTGACGGGCCCGACCGAGCAGGTGGTCAACGCGGCGAGCGGCGGCTACCGGGCCGGCACGGTGATCAACGCCGAGCTCCTCATGGGCGACCTGGCGGCGAAGGCGGACGGGCTCGCCGGATGACCGGTGCGCCGGTCGGATGAACCGTTCCGGCAGCGGTCGCGTCGCCCGGACGGAGCCCCGAGGATCGGCCATGGTGGCCGGAAACCGGCCCGGACGCAGGACGACGGAAGGACGGCACCCCTCCATGCTCGACACCCGGTACACCCACGGATCCCCCTGCTGGATCGACCTCGGCAGTCCGGACACCGACGCCGCGGCGGCGTTCTACACGGCCGTGCTCGGCTGGGAGTACCACTCGGCGGGCCCGGAGGGGCGCGGGTACGGCTTCTTCCGGCAGGACGGCGCCACCGTCGCCGCGCTCGGTCCGCTCACGGAGGAGGGGGCCCGCAGCGCCTGGACGGTCTACTTCCAGACCTCGGACGCGGACACGACCCAGATGGTGGCGGCCGCCGAGGGAGGCCGGGTCCGCCTCCGCGCCATGGACGTGATGGACGCGGGGCGGATGGCCGCGCTCACCGACCCGGCCGGGGCCGAGTTCGCGGTCTGGCAGGCGGGGTCGGTGCGGGGCCTGGACCGCGCCTCCTCCCGGAACACCCTCGTCTGGGTGGAGCTGCACACCCCCGACCCGGAGGCCGCGCTCGACTTCTACCGCTCGCTCTTCGAGTGGCGCTGGGCGGAGATGGAGGCGCCCGGCATGACGTACCGGGTGATCTCCACCGCCGAGGGCGACCAGGAGGACGCCTCCTTCGGCGGCGCGGCCGAACTCGGGGACTCCGGCGAACGGACCCGCTGGATCCCGTACTTCGCCGTCGAGGACGTCGACGCGATCGCGGACGCGGTGACCGGCTCGGGCGGCACGGCGCTGGTCGCGCCGACGGACGTCCCCGACGTCGGCCGGCTCGCCTGGTTCGCCGACCCCTCCGGGGCCGAGTTCGCCGTCCTGAGGCCGGCGCCGACGGGCTGACGCGCCCTCACGGCCCGGGACGCGAGCCCGCGCCGTCCGAGGACGCGGCCTAGCGGGGGAAGACCTCGAAGGTCACGGCCGGGCGGCCGGCGAAGCGGGCGGCGGAGCGGGACGTGGTGGCGGTGACGAACTCGCGGACGTACTCCTCCGGTCGCCGGTCCGTCAGGGCCTCGATGTAGGCGCGGTGGCAGAGCAGGGACTCGATCGCCCGCTCCAGGCCGGGGGTGGCGTCGACGGCGTGGGTCGGGGTGCTGGAGGCGGCGACGGCGACCCGGCGGACGCCGTCCCAGGGCTCCAGTCCCCGCTCGGCCAGTTCGGGGAAGATCCAGCGGTTGCCCGCGTCCGACGCCGCGTCCAGGGTGGCGCGGCCGACGGCCACGTGGTCGGGGGTGTTCCGGGGCGCGCCGGGACCGTCGCCCCAGCCGTCTCGGTGGTTGAGGGTGACGACGAGGTCGGGGCGGTGGCGGCGGATCGCGGCGGCGATGTCGCGGCGCAGCGCGGTGCCGTACTCGATGACGCCGTCGCGGTGGTCGAGGAACTCGACGGTGCCCACCCCGACGACGGCGGCGCTCGCCCGCTGCTCCTCCTCGCGCAGCGGGCCGCACACGTCCGGGGCGAGCGTGTCGATGCCGGCCTCGCCCCTGCTGACCAGCAGGTAGACGACCTCCTTGCCGGCGTCGGTCCAGCTCGCGACGGCCGCCGCGCAGCCGTATTCCAGGTCGTCGGGGTGGGCGACGACGGCGAGGGCGCGCTGCCAGTCGCCCGGCAGCTCCGGCAGGTCGGCGGCTTCGGTGTCGATCATGCCCGCAGGATACGGGCCGCGTCGGCCGCGGTCGGGCGGAACGCTCCGGCGAGGATGACGGAGCGGGAGACGTGGCGGGGGCGGTCGGGGTTGAGACCGCGCCGGGCGGCGAGGGCGACGGCGAGGCGCTGGGCGCGGACCAGGGCGGCGACCGGGTCGACGGCGTCCGCGGTGAACAGGGCGCCGGTGGACTCCACTTCCTCGCGCAGACCGGCCGGGGCGGGGCCGAGGCACCAGACGAGGCTGGTCCGGTCGCTGATGCTGATCGGGCCGTGCCGGTACTCCATCGCCGGGTACGACTCCGTCCAGACACGGGCGACTTCACGGAGCTTGAGGGCCGCCTCGTCGGCGAGGCCCACGGTCCAGCCGGTACCGAGGAAGGTGAACTGGACGTGCCTCTCCCAGTGCGGGGGCAGGGGTTCGTAGAGGGCCAGTTCGGCGTCGGCGACGGAGGGCCCGAGGTCCACGCCGAGCCCGGCGCGCAGCAGTTGGAGGGCCGTCGTGGCGAACCGGGTCTGGACGACGGACCGTTCGTCGGCGAAGGAGAGGTCCACGACCCGGTCCGCGAGCCGGCCGGCGGGACTGTCCGGGACGCCGGTGAGGACGAGGGTGGGCAGCCGGCTGGCCGCGCCGGCGAGGAGGTCGACGACCTCGGTGGTCGTACCGGAGCGGGTCAGGGCCACGATCCGGTCGTAGCCCCGGCCGAGCGGGGTCCGCTCGGAGGCGGGGAAGGCGTCGGTCTCGCCCGCGCCGAGGGACTCCCGGAGGGCCGCGTAGGCGCGGGCGATCAGGTACGAGGTGCCGCAGCCGACGACGGCGACCCGCTCGCCGGGGCCGGGCAGCCGGTCGGCGAGCGGGCCGGCGAGTGCGGCGGCGCGGCGCCAGCAGTCGGGCTGGCCGGCTATCTCGGCGGTGACGTGTGCGTTCATGGACCGAGTTGTAGCGGCCCGTGACGGGCCGGGACCATGTGCGATCGGGGTCCGGCGCTTGGACTTTCGCGCGCGCCGGCCCCGGCGCGGCCGGGCCGGGCGTCAGAGTTCGTCGTGGGAGAGGGCGAGGAGGCGGTCGAGGACGCGCGGGCCGCCGGCGCGGACGCCGTCGTGCTCGAACTCGTCGGTGACCCAGGGCCGCAGCCCCCGGATCGCCCCGGCGGTCTCCAGGGAGTGGGCGGTGTCGACGTACATGTCGTCGTGGTAGACGGCGGCGGCCACCGGGACGCGGTTGGCGGCGAGGCGCTCGGGGTCGTACAGCGGGGTCCAGTCGTCCCGGCGGGCGAGGAGTTCGGCGGTCTCGCGCAGCGGGCGGAGGGCGGGGTCGGTGGTGAAGTGCCAGGGGTGGACGGTCTCGCCGGTGAGGAGGACGGGCGCGCCGGAGGCGAGCGCGCCGACGGCGTCGAACTCGGGGAACTCCGCGCGGACCCGCTCGGCGGCCCAGCCGGTGGGGCCCCGGCCCTGGGCGTAGATGGCCTCGTGGAGGACGGCGTAGAGCGGGTGGCCGGCGTACGAGAGGTGGGCCTGGACCTGCTCCAGGAAGGCGTCGGCGAGGGCCGGTCCGGTGGGGGTCGGCACGAAGGCGCCCTCCAGGAGGTGGTGGAGCTGGTGGGTGCCGTCGCCGGAGCCGAGGAGGATGCCGAGGGACTGGAAGGCCTCGACGGTGAGGAGGCCGCCGCCGGGGAGGGTGACCTCGCGCTCCAGGAGGTGGGCGGCGACGGCGCGGACGCGTTCGGCGTCGCGCGGGTAGCGGGCGAAGTGGGCCTCGTTCTTGCGGCGGACGCGCGGGTAGGCGGCCGCGTAGACCTCGTCGGCGGTGGCGTCGAGGGACGGCAGGCCGCCGGTGATCAGGACCCGCTCCAGGCCCTCCGGGGCGGTGGAGAGGTAGTGGACGGCGCAGAAGCCGCCGAAGCTCTGTCCGAGGACCGTCCAGGGGGCGCCGGCGGTGAGCCGTCGGCGGATCAGCTCGCAGTCCCTGACGATGGAGTCGGCACGGAAGTGCGCGAGGTAGTCGGCCTGGGCGGCGGCGTCGCCGCGCAGCGGCAGGGTCTGGCGGTTGGCCGGGGTGGAGCGGCCGGTGCCGCGCTGGTCGAGCAGGAGGACCCGGAACTCGCGGACGGCCCGGCCGATCCACGCCTGCCGGCCGATGAAGCGGCGGGCGCCGAACCCGGGGCCGCCCTCCAGGTAGACCAGCCAGGGCAGCCGCTCGCGGTCCCGCTCGCCGAGGCCGGAGGCGACGAGCTCGCGGCCGTACACCTCGATCTGCTCGCCGTCGGGGCGGCCGTGGTCGAGGGGGACGGGGAAGTGGTGGTCGGTGACGACGACGCCGGGCTGGCGGTAGGTGGTCAACGGTGCTCCTGCTGGTGCTGTTCCTGCTCCGTGCTCACCCACAGTGGATCACGAACCGGCGTGCAGGGGCGTCACGAGGCCTGCATCACCGCGATGACGTTTCCGGCCGGGTCGGTGAACCAGGCGATGGCCGCCGGGCCGTCCTGGCCGTCGCCCCTCATGACGCCCTTCTCGTCGGCCTCGAACTCGGGGTAGCGCTCGAAGGTGGCGCCCCGGGCGACCAGGTCGTCGACGGCCCGGTCGATGTCGTCGACCTCGAAGTTGAGGACGGTGAAGGAGGCGGGGGCGTGGTTCTCCTTGGGATAGACGAAGACCCGGGCCCCGCCCGGCAGGGTCAGGAACAGCATCCGCATGTCCCCGGTCCCGGTCTCCTCCACGGTCAGACCGAGCCGGTCGCCGTAGAACCGCCGGGCGGCGTCCAGGTCGTCCACCGAGAAGCTGCTGTACGCCGTCGTCTCGCCGAACATGGCGTGCTCCCTTCCGGGCCCCGGTCGGCGGGGCTCACCCTTCCAGGATCCGCCTGTTCGGCGAGGTGCGCTCGGGGCGCCGGGGGCGCTCAGGGCGCGATCGGCAGCTGCCGCTTGTGCTCGGTGAGTTCGTAGCGGCCGACGATCGACGCGTGGGCGGCCTCGGAGACCGGCTTGCCCTCCAGGAAGTCGTCGATGTCGTCGTAGGTGACGCCGAGGGCGTCCTCGTCGGGCTTGCCCGGGTCGAGGGTCTCCAGGTCGGCGGTCGGGACCTTCCAGACCAGGGAGGAGGGGGCGTCGAGCTCGGCGGCGACGGCGCGGACGCGGCGCTTGGTGAGGCCGGTGAGCGGGACGAGGTCGGCGGCGCCGTCGCCGAACTTGGTGAAGAAGCCGGAGACGGCCTCGGCGGCGTGGTCGGTGCCGACGACCAGGCCGTCCCGGGCGCCGGCGACCGCGTACTGGGCGATCATGCGCTGGCGGGCCTTGATGTTGCCGTGCACGAAGTCCTGGTGGTGGGCGTCGCGGAAGGTCAGGCCGCCGGCGAGGCAGGCGTCGAGGGCGGCGTCGCTGGCCGCCTTCACGTCGACGGTGAGGACCTGGTCGGCGCGGATGAAGTCGAGCGCGATCTGCGCGTCCCCCTCGTCGGCCTGGACGCCGTACGGCAGGCGCATGGCATAGAAGACGGCCTCGTGGCCGGCGGCGCGGGCGCGCTCGACGGCGAGCTGGCAGAGCCGGCCGGCGGTGGTGGAGTCGACGCCGCCGCTGATGCCGAGGACGAGGGCGCGCAGCCCGGTGGTGGTGAGGCGCTCGGCGAGGAAGGCCACCCGGCGCTCGATCTCGGCGGCCGGGTCGAAGACCTCGGGAACCTGGAGCTCCCGGGCGATCTGCTGCTGGCGGGCGATGGGCGCCGGGTCGGTCACGGAAGACTCCTCGTCGGAACGGGTACGGGCGACGGATCCGACTTTACGGGGTATTACCCGGCGCCCCGCGCTCCGGCCCCGGGGTGCAGAGCACCTCGACGCGCTGGACGAGGTTGTTGGCGAAGCCGCCGCGGTTCCAGGGCGCGGCGAGGGGCTGGACGCGGCCGGTGGCGTCGGTGGCGCGGACGGTGAGGTGGCGCAGGCCGGGGGTGGCGTTCCAGGTGGTGCGCCAGGCGGCCCAGGCCCAGGGATGGGCGGGGTCGCGGACGACCTCGGCGTCGGTCCAGGCGGCGCCGCCGTCCTCGCTCACTTGGACGCGGACGACGGGGCCGTGGCCCGACCACGCGCGCCCGGCGAGCGGGACGGGGCCGGGGCGGACGACGCGGGTCCGGGACATGAAGTCGGGGAAGCCGGGCGGGGCCATGAGGGCGCGGGGTTCGATGAGGGTGACGGGGTCGCCGGCCTCGCCGGGCTCCTGGCGGAGGCGGTAGGCGGCGCTCTGCTGGAAGCCGGTGTACGGGGTGGCGGCGAGGGTGATCTCGCGCAGCCACTTCACGTGTGCCATGCCGTACCAGCCGGGGACGACGAGCCGGAGGGGGCTGCCGTGCTGGGGCGGCAGCGGGGCGCCGTTCATGGTGTGGGCGACGAGGACGTCCCGGTCGGGGGCGGCGGCGGTGGCGAGGGGCAGGGAGCGGCGGTAGTCCTGCTCGACGCCGCGTTCCACGCCGTGGTCGGCGCCGGTGAAGACGGCCTCGACGGCGTCCTCGGCGGCGCCGGCCTCGGCGAGGAGGGCGGCGAGGGGGACGCCGGTCCACTCGGCGGTGCCGACGGCCTCGACGAGCCAGGGCTGGCTGACGGGACGGGGGCTGAGCCGGGCGCGGCCGTTTCCGGCGCACTCCAGGGTGACGCGGCGGGTGACGGTGGGGCGGTCGCGGAGGGCGTCGAGGTCCAGGTCGAGCGGGCGGAGCACGCGGCCGCCGACGGTGAGCCGCCAGTCGTCGGGGTCGGTGTCGGGGATGTCGTAGTGGACGAGGACGTAGTGGAGCCCGGGTGGGGTGAGGTCGTACCGCAGGGCTTCCAGCGGGAGTCCGTGGTTGCGGGTGGCGAGGGCCAGTTCCTGCGGGGAGAGGCCCTCGTCCGGTTCCGCGACCCGCGCCGATGTGCTGAGGGCGGCCAGGTCGCCGGGCGATCGGTCCATGCTCCCCATGGTGCTCCGGTGGGCGGGGGGCCGCCCGGTGGGGCGGTCAGCCGGTGCCGAGGGCCCGGTCGAGGCCCGCCTGGGGGAGGTCGGTGAGGGCGCGGAGGAAGATCTCCTCGTACGCGGGTTCGCCGAGGGCGGCGCGGACCCCGGCGGTGTAGTGGGCGTGGAGGGCGCGCAGGCCGGGCAGGCCGCGGCGGGGCTGGCCGGTGGCCCGCCAGTACGCCTCGCCGGTGCCGGAGACGTCGGCGGCGCGTTCGCCGTCGCCCGCGGCGGCGTGGGCGGTGGCGAGGACGTCGAGGCCGAGGGCGACGCCGAGGCCGGCGCCGAGGGCGCGGGTGCCGGCGAGCATGGCGCGGGCGTGGTCGGCGGCGGTGGCGGGGTCGCCTTCCAGGAGGCCGGCGAGGGCGAGCTGGTACTCCAGGGCGGTGCGGGTCCAGTGCTCGTCGAGGGTGTCGCAGAGGGCGCGCAGGGCGAGGGCGTCGGCGCGGGCCTCGGCGAGGAGGCCGAGGCCGGTGAGGGCGAAGACGCGGACGAGCCGGCAGCGGAGGGTGGCCGCCGAGCCGGCGGTGCCGCCGCGCGCCGAGCCGAGGACGTGGTCGACGACGACGAGGGCGGCCCGGGCGCGGCCGGTGGTGAGGGCGAGGAGGCCGGCGAGGGCGGCGGCGTCGAGGGTGAGCTCGCCGGGCCCGTACGCCTCCGAGGGCGCCCAGGGGCGTTCCGGCGGGTGCTCGGTGTGGCGGGCCTCGCGGGCGCAGCGTTCGCTGACGTCCTGGGCGGGGCCGAGGTCGCCCTGGAGGACGAGGGTGACGCCGAGGGCCCACAGGGCGCGGGTGCGGGCGCGGCCGCGGGCGTCGCTGAGGAGGAGGGCCTGTTCGAGGCCGTCGCGGGCCTCGCGGAGGCGGCCGCGGCAGGACCAGGCGAAGGCGACGGAGCCGACGAGGTCGAGGGCGGCGTCGGGGTCGGTGCGCAGCAGGCGGTCGAGGGCCGTGCGCAGGTCGGTGTGGTGGGTGTCGACGGCGTGGTGCCAGTGGAGCTGGCCGGGGCCGTGCCAGGCGGCCCGGCCCCGCGCGGCGAGGGCGCGGAAGTGGGCGGCGTGCCGGTCGGCGATGGTGCCGGTCTCGCCGAGCCGGTCCAGCCAGCCGGCGCCGTACTCGCGGATGGTGTCGAGGAGGCGGTGGCGCCCGGCGGTGTCGGCGGGGCGGACGACGGAGGCGCGGACGAGTCCGTCGAGCGCGGTGGGGAGGGTGTCGGGGGTGAGGGGGCCGCCGGTGCAGACGGCGGTGGCGGTGGCGAGGTCGAAGGGGCCGCGGAAGACGGAGAGGCGGGCCCAGAGGAGCCTTTCGAGGGGGTCGGCGAGTTCGTGGCTCCAGCCGATGGCGGCGCGGAGGGTCTGGTGGCGGGCGGGCCAGACCCGGTCGGGGTGGGCGAGGAGGTCGAAGCGGGCCTCGGGGGGTGCGGTGAGGCGGCTGCCGAGCTGGTCGCGGACGGCTTCGGCGCCCTGGAGCCGGATCTGGGCGGCGGCGAGTTCCAGGGCGAGGGGTATGCCTTCGAGGCGGACGCAGATCTCGCCGGCGGGCCCCGCCGCGGGGAGGTCCTCGCCGGTGGCGGTGCGCAGCAGGGCGAGGGCGTCGTCGCCGGCGGGCGGGAGCGGGTCGAGGAGGACGGTGTGCTCGCCGGGGACGCCGAGGGGGCGGCGGGAGGTGGCGAGGACGGTGAGGCCGGGGGCGGCGTCGAGGAGTTCGGCGACGAGGCGGCCGCAGGCGTCGGCGAGGTGGTCGCAGCAGTCGAGGACGAGGAGGAGCCGGGTCTCGGCGAGCCGGCGGCGCAGGGCGCCGGTGTCGGTTCCGGGGGTGTGGTCGGCGAGGTCGACGGAGTCGGCGACGAGGGCGACGAGGAGGCGTTCGCCGTCGAGCTGTCCGAGGTCGGTCCACCAGGCGCCGTCGGGGTGGCGGTGGCGCGCCCGGTGGGCGGCGCGCAGCGCGAGCCGGGTCTTGCCGACGCCGCCGACGCCGGTCACGGTGACGAGGCGGTGCTCCGCCAACGCGGCGGTGATGCGCGTCAGTTCCGTGCGGCGGCCTGTGAAACCCGGGTTCTCGTCCGGTAGATGTCCACGCACGGGAGCAGTGTCCCTCATGTCCGGCCCGAAAGCTCCTGTCGGAAGCTACCGCTTGGGGGGTTCCCCGGGGCCCGGGGCGGCGAGGTCCTCGACGGCTTCGGCGGTGACGACGGCGCCGGTGGAGCGTTTGCCGCGGCGGAGCCGGCGTTCGAGCCAGGAGGCGAAGGTGGTGAGGGCGACGTTGAGGAGGACGAAGAGGACGGCGACGACGGTGAAGCAGGCGATGGTGTTGGCGCCGTAGTTGGCGCTCAGGGGGCGGACGGAGGCGAGGAGTTCGGCGAAGCCGAGCATGGCGCCGCCGAGGGCGGTGTCCTTGACGATGACGACGAGCTGGCTGACGAGGGCGGGCAGCATGGCGGTGACGGACTGTGGCAGGAGGACGTACGCCATGGTCTGGCCCTTGCGCATGCCGATCGCCTTGGCGGCGTCGGTCTGGCCGGCGGGGAGGGCGAGGATGCCGGCGCGGACGACCTCGGCGAGGACGGAGGCGTTGTAGAGGACGAGGCCGGTGACGACCGCGTACAGGGGGCGGGTCTCGGGGCTGATGTCGGTGAACTCGGCGTAGGCGGCGTTGGCGAAGAGCATCAGGATGAGGACGGGGATCGCGCGGAAGAACTCGACGACGGTGCCGCCGACGGCGCGGACGGCGCGGTGGTCGGAGAGGCGGGCGATGCCGAGGAGGGCGCCGAGCGGCAGGGCGAGGACCATGGCGAGACCGGCGGCGATGACGGTGTTCTTCAGGGCGGGCAGGAGGTACGTCTCCCAGACGCGCCCGTCGGTGAAGAACGGCTCCCATTTGGCCGCCTCCAGCTGGTTCTTGGCGTCGAGTCCGGCGATGACCCACCAGACGACGGCGGCGAGGGCGGCGAGGAAGAGCAGCGTCCAGAGCAGGTTGCGGCGGCGGGCGCGGGGGCCCGGGACGTCGTAGAGGACGGTGGCGGACTCGCCCGTGGAGGCGCGTCTCGCCGCACGGCCCTTGCCGGTGCGCGTCCGCGTCCGGTCCTCGCCGGTGGGTCCCTCCGCCTGGTCCTTGCCGGTGCGCTTCACCGTTTGACCGCCACCTTCTTCGCGAGGCGGCCGAGGAGGAGGCCGGTGGGCAGGGTGAGGCAGATGAAGCCGAAGGCGAAGATCGCGGAGATGAGGATCAGCTGGGCCTCGTTCTCGATCATCTCCCGCATGAGCAGGGCGGCTTCGGCGACGCCGATGGCGGCGGCGACGGTGGTGTTCTTGGTGAGGGCGATGAGGACGTTGGCGAGCGGGCCGACGACGGAGCGGAAGGCCTGCGGGAGCACGATGATCCGGAGGGTCTGGGGGAAGCTGAGGCCGATCGCGCGGGCGGCCTCGACCTGGCCGAGGGGGACGGTGTTGATGCCGGAGCGCAGCGCCTCGCAGACGAAGGCGCTGGTGTAGGCGGTGAGGCCGAGGACCGCGAGCCGGAAGTTGATGGTGGTGAAGCGGTCGGCGCCGAGGCTGACCCCGAGGGTCTGGAAGAGGCCGAGGGAGGTGAAGACGATGATGACGGTGAGGGGGATGTTGCGGACGATGGTGACGTAGGCGGTGCCGAAGCCCCGCATGAGGGGGACGGGGCCGACGCGCATGGCGGCGAGCAGCGTCCCCCACACCAGGGAACCGAGGGCGGACCAGAAGGTGAGCTGGACGGTCACCCAGAAGGCGCCCAGGAGGTCGTAGCCTTCGAGGAAGTCGAACACGGCGGCCGGCTCACTCGACGATCACGCCGATCTTCGGGGCCGGTTCGTTCTGGTAGTTCGCCGGGCCGAAGTTCTTCTCGACCGCGGCGTCCCAGGAGCCGTCGTCGACCATCTTCTCCAGGGCGGTGTTGATCTTGCCCTTGAGCTCGCTGCCCTTCTGGACGCCGATGCCGTAGTTCTCGTTGCTCAGCTCGAAGCCGCCGAGCTTGAACTTGCCCTTGAACTCGTCCTGGGCGGCGTATCCGGCGAGGATCGAGTCGTCGGTGGTGAGGGCGTCGATGACGCCGTTCTCCAGTCCGGTCAGGCACTCGGAGTAGCCGCCGTACTCCTGGAGCTGGGCGTCGGGGGCGATCTCGTCCTTCACGTTCTGCGCGGAGGTGGAGCCGGTGACGGAGCAGAGCCGCTTGTCGTTCAGGTCGGACGGCTGCTTGATGGAGTCGTCGTCGGCGCGGATCAGCACGTCCTGGTGGGCGAGGAGGTAGGGGCCCGCGAAGTCGACCTTCTCGGCGCGCTCGTCGTTGATCGAGTACGAGGCGGCGATGAAGTCGACGTCGCCGCGCTGGAGCATAGTCTCGCGGTCGGCGCTCTTCGCCTCCTTCCAGACGATCTGGTCGGGTTCGTGGCCGAGTTGCTTCGCTATGTAGGTGGCCACGTCGACGTCGAAGCCGGTGTAGGTGCCGTCGGGGGTCTTCAGGCCGATGCCGGGCTGGTCGAACTTGATGCCGATGGTGATCTGGTCCTCGTCCGAGTGGTCCGCCGGTACGGCTCCCCGGGCGAGGGAGGCGGAGCCGAGGGCGAGGACGACGGCCGTGGCGGAGGCCACGAGGGTCCGGGTCGTCCTGGTGGTCCTGAGCGGGTTCATGGTGATCACCCCGGTGGGGTTCAGTGGTGGAGGATCTTGGAGAGGAAGTCGCGGGCCCGGGCGCTGCGCGGGTTGCCGAAGAACTCCTCGGGGGTGGTCTCCTCGACGATCCGCCCGTCGGCCATGAAGACGACGCGGTTGGCGGCGGAGCGGGCGAAGCCCATCTCGTGGGTGACGACGACCATCGTCATCCCGTCGTGCGCGAGCTGCTGCATGACCTCCAGGACCTCGTTGATCATCTCGGGGTCGAGGGCGGAGGTCGGCTCGTCGAAGAGCATCACCTTCGGGTCCATGGCGAGGGCCCGGGCGATGGCGACCCGCTGCTGCTGGCCGCCCGAGAGCTGGGCCGGGTACTTGTCGGCCTGGGCGGCGACGCCGACGCGGTCGAGGAGCGAGCGGGCCCGCTCCTCCGCGGCCTTCCGGTCCTTCTTGCGGACCTTGATCTGTCCCAGGGTGACGTTGTCCAGGACGGTCTTGTGGGCGAAGAGGTTGAAGGACTGGAAGACCATGCCGACGTCGGCGCGGAGCCGGGCGAGTTCCCGGCCCTCGGCGGGCAGGGGCCTGCCGTCGATGCGGATCTCGCCGCCGTCGATGGTCTCCAGGCGGTTGATCGCGCGGCAGAGGGTGGACTTCCCCGAGCCGGAGGGGCCGATGACGACGACGACCTCGCCGCGTCTGATGGTGAGGTCGATGGCCTGGAGGACGTGGAGGGTACCGAAGTGCTTGTCGACCCCGCGCAGGACGACGAGCGCGTCGACGTCGTCCTGGACGGGCACCTCCGGGACGGGCATGCCACCCTCCTGGCTCACGCCCCCTTCTGCCGTTCCCTCCTCGGTCTCATGCTCCGCCCTGCGCCGCGCGGGCGCACGCCGGGCCGCACGGGGCGGGGCGGGCCGGGCGGTGCGGCGCGGGCCGGGTGGTGCGGCGCGGGCCGGGCCGGGCGGGTGCGGCGCGGGGCGGGCGGTGCGGTGCGGGGCGGTCAGGCGCGGGGCGAGCGGGTGTCTCTGATACAGATGGGTCGGTGCC
>NZ_JBHTST010000134.1:0-23923 GCF_042794995.1 Streptomyces sp. NPDC056503 | reverse complement strand
GAAGGGGCGCGGACCCGGACGTCCCGGGTGCGCGCCCCTTCGGCGTGGGATGGTGCGGGTCAGCCGATCGGCAGGCCGCCGGCGCCCAGCGGCAGGCCGCCGAGCAGGCCGGTGACCGCGCCCAGCGGGGTGGCGCCGAGGGCGCCGGTGGCGGCGTCGGTCGGCAGGTTCTGGGTGGCCTGGCCGGCCGCGCCGGGGAGGGTCTTGACGCCCTGGTCGAGGCCCTGGCCGAGGGCGCCCTGGCCGGCGGCGAGGGACTCGCCGGCGCCGTCGGGCAGCTCGGTGAGACCGTCGCCCAGCGGGGCGAGCTGGGTCACGGAGCCCAGCGCGTCGGCGCCGTCGAGCGGTGCCGGGAGCGGGGCCGCGGAGGCCGTGCCGGCGGCGGCAGCGACGAATGCGGCACCGAGGGCGGCGACACCGAGCTTCTTGGCGGCAGACTGCTTCATCTGAAAATCTTCCTTGGCTTGGGGGCTGAGCTTCGGGACATCAGGAAAACAGATCCGGAACAGGGGAATCCGGATATGCAGAGCAGCTCCGCAAACTAACCGCCCCGACTCCGCTCCGCAAACACCGAAAAGCCGCCGGGTGTCGCGCATCCCGGCGGCTCTCCCCGCTCCCCGACGCCCTTTCTCAGCCCTCCTGATCGGAAGACGCGCTGGTCGTGGCGGTCTGCCGGAAAAGCCACTCGGACTTCAGTTCGGCATATCCGGGCTTGATCACGTCGTTGATCATGGCCAGCCGTTCATCGAAAGGAATGAACGCTGATTTCATCGCATTGACCGTGAACCACTGGAGGTCTTCGAGCGTGTAGTCGAACGCGTCGACCAGCAGCTCGAATTCCCGGCTCATGCTGGTGCCGCTCATCAGCCGGTTGTCGGTGTTCACCGTCGCCCGGAAGTGGAGCTTGCGGAGCAGCCCGATGGGGTGCTCCGCGTACGAGGCGGCGGCACCGGTCTGGAGGTTGGAGGTGGGGCACATCTCCAGCGGGATCCGCTTGTCGCGGACGTAGGCGGCGAGCCGCCCGAGCCGCACCGAGCCGTCCTCGGCCACCTCGATGTCGTCGATGATCCGGACGCCGTGGCCGAGCCGGTCGGCGCCGCACCACTGGAGCGCCTGCCAGATCGAGGGCAGGCCGAAGGCCTCGCCGGCGTGGATGGTGAAGTGGTTGTTCTCCCGCTTGAGGTACTCGAAGGCGTCGAGGTGACGGGTGGGGGGATAGCCGGCCTCGGCGCCCGCGATGTCGAAGCCGACGACGCCGTCGTCGCGGTAGCGGTTGGCGAGTTCGGCGATCTCCAGGGCGCGGGCCGCGTGCCGCATGGCGGTGAGCAGCGCGCCGACCCGGATCCGGTGCCCGTTGGCACGGGCCCGCCGCTCGCCCTCCCGGAAGCCCTCGTTGACCGCCTCGACGACCTCCTCCAGGGTCAGGCCGGCCTCCAGGTGCTGCTCGGGGGCGTACCGCACCTCGGCGTAGACGACCCCGTCCTCGGCGAGGTCGACGGCGCACTCGGCGGCGACGCGGAAGAGCGCCTCGCGGGTCTGCATGACGGCGCAGGTGTGCGCGAAGGTCTCCAGGTACCGCTCCAGGGAACCGGAGTCGGCGGCCTCGCGGAACCAGACGCCGAGCTTGTCGGGTTCGGTCTCGGGCAGCCTGGAGTACCCCTGCTCCCGGGCGAGTTCGATGATCGTGCCGGGGCGCAGTCCACCGTCGAGGTGGTCGTGGAGCAGCACCTTCGGGGCACGGCGGACCTGGTCCGCGGTGGGGACGTGGGATGTCTGGCTCGTCATTTCCGCACTCTAGCCCCTACGCGCGTAGAACGCGCCCTGTCGGCGCCGGATCCCTTCCGCTTCTTCGGGTGCGGGCCCCGGATTTCCCGGGTGCGCGGCGGGGGCCGGGCTGTCTACCGTGGCCGCATGGACACCGCAGCAGGGGCCGGCGCGCCCTCCGCCGAACTCGCCCGCGCCCGGGCCTTCCTGTCCGCCTTCGCCCGCCGGAAGGCGGCCCGGACGGTCGACTTCCCCGGCGGCTTCGCCGCCCTCGACGACGCCTACGCCCTCTCGTACGGCGACAACCACCTCCTCGTGGACGGCCCGACGGATCCGGAGCGGCTGCCCGACCGGGCCGAGGAGCTGCTGGGGCACCTGCCCCACCGCTCCGTCCAGGTGCTCGGCGAGGAGGCCGGGCGGGCCTGCGCGGAGCCGCTGGTCCGGGCCGGGTACACCCACTCCGAGGTGCTCGTGATGGTGCACACCGGGCCCGTGCCGGAGCACGGCGGCGCCCGCGAGGTGGAGCTGCCGGCGCTGCGCGGTCCGGTCGCCGAGAGCTGGCGGCGCTTCCTTCCCGAGGCCGGCGACGAGGTGGTGCGGACCCTGGTCGAGCGGCGGGCGGCCCGCCACCGGGGCGCCCCCGACGTGCGCTTCCTCGCCTCGCACGACACCTGGGGCGAGGTCGTCTCGTGGGCCGACCTGTACCTGGACCCGGCCACCGGCACGGCCCAGGTCGAGGACCTCGTCACGGCCGCGTCCCACCTCGGGCAGGGGCACGGCGGGGTGGTCCTGGACACGGCGCTGCGGCTCGCCGCCGAGGCGGGCTGCCCGACCCGCTTCCTGACGGCCTTCGCGGACGACTGGCCGCGTCACTGGTACGGACGGCGGGGCTTCGTCCCGGTGGACACCGTGCACTGTTTCGAACGCGCATAGACCGGAGGAAAGTTCACCCCGGCGGCGATACGTAACAGAGACCGCGCGTACGACTGCCGTACACCTCCGCTTCTGAGACTGTTCTGTCATGGCGCAGTACGCACTCGTGGGGACTGCCGACGGCCGGAGACCCCGGCTCGGTCGGCCTGTCGGGGTTTCACGGTCCGCGGCGGCGGTGGGGGGCGTGGCGCTGCTCCTGCCGGACGGGGAACCGGTGTCGGGGCGCAGGGCGTCGGCCCGGGCGCACGCGGCCCTTCTGCCGCTGGGACGTGAACTCGCCCGCGCGGGGCGGCCGGAGGGGCTGGTCACCCAGGTAGTGCGCTACCGGGGGCGGGGGTGGAACGGCACCGACGCGGAGCTCGCGGCGGACGCGTCCTGGGCCGTCGCCGAGGCGGTGCGGCGCTACGGCGACGTCCCGGTCTGCCTGATCGGCCACGGCATGGGCGCCCGGGCCGCGCTGCGGGCCGCCGGCCACCCGGCGGTCGGCGCGGTCCTCGCGCTGGCGCCCTGGCTGCCGGAGGAGGACGTGGCCGCCGAACCCGAGCCCGTACGGCAGCTGGTGGGGCGGCGGGTGCTCGTCGTGCACGGCACCAACGACTCCCGCACCGACCCCGAGCTGTCCTTCCGCTTCGCGGCCCGCGCCAAGAAGGCCAACCGCGAGACCTGCCGCTTCGAGGTGCACACCGACGGCCACGGGCTGCGCCAGTACGCCGACGAGGTGCGGGCGCTCGCCGCCGACTTCGTCCTCGGCGCCCTCTTCGGCCACCCGGTCGCCCGCCCGCTGACGGACGCCATGGCGGCCCCGCCGCCGATCGGCCTGCGGATGCCGCTGGCGGCGGGCTTCGGATCCGGGGCGCGCGGGCGGCGGAGGGCCTAGGAACTGTCGGCGCCCGGTCCGCCGGACGGGCCCGGGTCGTCCTGGGGCGGTCTCGACTCCTTCGGGAGGAGGTGGCCGCGGCGGCCCAGCAGGAACCTCTTGAAGGCGGCCACCGGGGGCGTGTCCGGGTGGCCGTCCAGCCAGGCCACGCCGATCTCGCGGACCGCCCGGGGCGCCGTGACGGTCAGTTCGACGACGCCGGGGCGGGCCACGGCCGGCGGCGGCAGGAGCGCCACGCCGAGGCCGGCGGCCACCAGGCCGCGCAGGGTCTCGGCCTCCTCGCCCTCGAAGGCGACCCGGGGCGTGAAGCCGGCCTCCGCGCACAGGTCGTCGGTGATGCGGCGGAGCCCGTACCCGGGTTCGAGGGTCACGAAGGTCTCCTCGGCGGCCTCGGCGAGCCGGATGCGACGGCGGCCGGCCAGCCGGTGGTCGTCGGGGACGACGAGCCGCAGCCGCTGTTCGTCGAGGCGGCGGCCGACGAGGTCGGGGGCGTCGGGCACCGGTGAGGTCAGGCAGAGGTCGAGCTCACCGGCGCGGAGCCGTTCGATCATCGCCTCGCCGTAGTTCTGGACGAGGGTGAAGCGGACCTTCGGGTGGTCCACGCGGAAGGCCCGGATCAGCGCCGGGACGGTCTCCGAGCCCATGGTGTGCAGGAAGCCGAAGGCGATCCGCCCCGCGGTGGGGTCGGCGTCGGCGCGTACGGTGTCGGCGGCCCGCTCGACCTCGGCGAGGGCCCGCTCGGCGGCGGTCAGGAAGCGGCGGCCCGCCGGGGTGAGCGCGACGGTCCGGCCGCGCCGGGCGAACAGCGCGACGCCGAGGTCCGCTTCGAGCCGGACCATCGCCCGCGACAGCGTCGACTGCGGCACGCCCATCTCGGCCGCCGCCCGGGTCACGTGCTCGTGCCGGGCGACCGCGGCGAAGTACGCGAGCCGCGGCGCGAGCAGCAGCCCCATGTCTTCTTCGTTACTGTTCGGTGACAGCCGCGGCTGTGACCTGTACTCATGCGACACAGGAACGATTACAGCAGATCCGTGCATTGGACGCATGAAGCGGAGCGTCCTACGTTCGTGGCATGCCTTCCGCCAGTACCAAGGCGGACGTGACACCCGCGTCCGCCGACACCCGCCTCGCCCCCGGCGCCCCCGGCCACCGCCGGATGAGCCTCGCGCTCTTCGCCGCGGGACTCGCCGCCTTCGCGCTCCTCTACTCCACCCAGGCCCTCCTCCCGGCGATCTCCGCCGAGTTCGGCGCGACCGCCTCGGCCGCCTCCTGGACCGTCTCCGCCGCGACCGGCGCGCTCGCCCTGTGCGTGCTGCCGCTCAGCGCGCTGTCGGAGCGCTTCGGCCGGCGCACGATGATGACCGCCTCCCTCGCCGTCGCCGTCGGCGTCTCGCTCCTGGTGCCCTTCGCGCCCAGCCTGGAGGTGCTGGTCGCACTGCGGGCGCTGCAGGGCGCGGCGCTGGCCGGACTGCCGGCCTCGGCGATGGCGTACCTGGCCGAGGAGGTGCGGCCCCGGGCGCTGATCGGCACCATCGGCCTCTTCGTCGCGGGCAACTCGATCGGCGGCATGAGCGGCCGGATCGTCACCGGCTGGGTCGCCCAGCTGTGGGGCTGGCGGGCGGGTCTGGCCGCCGTCGGCCTGACCTCGCTGCTCTGCGCGATCGCCTTCCGGGCGCTGCTCCCGAAGGCCCGCCACTTCACCCCCGGCACCCTGGACCCGAGGGCGCTCGCCGCCACCGTGAAGGGGCACCTGGCGGACCCGCTGCTGCTGCGTCTGTACGGGATCGGCGCGCTGTTCATGACGGTCTTCGGCGCGGTGTACACGGTGATCGGCTACCGGCTCGCGGAGGCGCCGTTCTCCCTGCCGCAGGGCGTGGTCGGCTCGATCTTCCTCGTCTACCTGGTCGGTACGGTCTCCTCGGCGGCGGCCGGGAAGCTGGTCGGCCGGCTCGGCCGGCGCGGGGCGCTGTACCTGGCGGTCTCCACGACCACCGCGGGCCTGCTGCTCTCGCTCTCCGACTCGCTGGCGGCGGTCCTCGCGGGCCTGGTCCTCATCACCGCCGGCTTCTTCGCGGGCCACGCGGTGGCGTCCTCCTCGGTGAGCCGGACCGCGAAGACCGGGCGCGCGCAGGCCTCGGCGCTCTACCAGTCCGCGTACTACCTGGGCTCCAGCGCGGGCGGCACGCTCGGCGCGATCGCCTTCCACACGGGCGGCTGGGCCGGGACCGTCGGGATCGGTCTGGTCGCGGTGCTCGGCGTCGTCTCGATCACCCTGTACGGGTCGCACAGCGCGCGCGTCGAGGCCCGCCGGATCCGTCCGGTGACGGCCTGAGCACGCCCGTGTGACCGTCCTGTCACGGCTCCGCTTCCGGTGCAACCGGAGCCCTCCCCCGGCCGTCCCCCATGTCAGGACTCTAGGGGGAGTTGACGATCATGAACCGATTCGCGAACCGGGCGGGGAAGAGAGCCGGCATAGCCGCCGGCCTCACCTCGCTGCTCGTTCCGGCCGCCCTGGTGCTGGGCGCCTCGCCGGCCCAGGCCGCGTCGTGCAACGTGACGACGGGCCCGTACCAGAAGCAGGTCGAGAAGTTCCTCGGCCGCACCGCCGACGGGCGCCAGTCGCTCGGCGACTGCCAGGCCATCCAGGCCTTCCAGCGCAAGCACGGCATCCTGCCGAGCGCCGGCTACGCCGGTCCGCTGACCTGGCGGACCATGGACACGATGAACCAGCAGAAGGCCGCCGGGACCAACCCCAACAAGGCCGGCAAGTGTCCGACCAACAAGGGCCGGATCGCCTGCGTGGACCTCACCCGCCAGCTCAGCTGGATCCAGGACGGTTCGCGCCTCAAGTACGGCCCGGTGCCGGTGCGCACCGGCAAGGACGGCACCGAGACCCGTACCGGCCTGAAGAAGATCTACTGGCGGAACATCAACCACTGGTCGACGCTGTACAACGTCTCCATGCCGTACTCGCAGTTCTTCGACGGCGGGCAGGCCTTCCACTCCACGACCAAGTCGATGTGGAACCCGCCGGGTTCCGGCGGCTGCGTCAACATGCGCTCGGCCGACGCCAAGGCGTACTGGAACCTGCTGCGCAACGGCGACGACGTCTACGTGTACGGGCGCAAGCCGGGAACCTGACCCCGGCTGTCGGTGCGCTGCGGTAGCTTCGCTCCCACCGGTGCCGAACGGGCGCCGGTGAGGGGTGAGTGGGGACGCGATGGGCGAGACCGCCGTGGTGACGACCGATGAACTCGACAAGTACCGGCGCGAATTGACCGGCTACTGCTACCGGATGCTCGGCTCCTCCTTCGAGGCCGAGGACGCGGTGCAGGACACGATGGTCCGGGCCTGGAAGGCGCTGGACTCCTTCGAGGGCCGGTCCTCCCTGCGGTCCTGGCTGTACCGGATCGCCACCAACGTCTGCCTCGACGCGCTCAGCGCGGGGAACAAGCGGGCGCGCCCCATGGACCTCTCCGGGCCGACGCCGGTCGCCCAGGCGCAGCTCGTGAAGCAGCCGGAGATCACCTGGCTGGAGCCGGTCCCGGACGGGCGCGTGATGCCGAGCGCCGGCGACCCGGCGGAGACGGCGCTGAACCGCGAGACCGTACGGCTCGCCTTCGTCGCCGCGCTCCAGCACCTCGCGCCCAAGCAGCGGGCCGTGCTGATCCTGCGCGAGGTCCTCGCGTGGAAGGCGAGCGAGGTCGCCGAGCTCCTCGACACCTCGGTCGCCTCGGTGAACAGCGCGCTCCAGCGGGCCCGGGCGACCATCGCCGAGCAGGCCCCCGCCGAGTCCGACGCGGCGAACCCGCTCGACGAGGAGCAGCAGGCGCTCCTGGAGCGGTACGTGACGGCGTTCGAGGGCTACGACATGCAGGCCCTGACCGCGCTCCTCCACGAGGACGCGACCATGACCATGCCGCCGTTCGACCTCTGGCTCCAGGGGCACGACGACATCGTGGGCTGGATGCTGGGCGTCGGCGACGTCTGCCGCGGGTCGAAGCTGGTCCCGACGGTCGCCAACGGCTCGCCGGCCTTCGCCCACTACCACCCGGACCCGGAGGGCGGTTACAGCCCGTGGGCCCTGATCGTCCTGGAGCTGCGGGACGGCAGGGTGGCCGGCATGGACTTCTTCCTGGACACCCCCCGCTGGTTCCCGCTCTTCGACCTGCCGGAGCGCCTGGAGGCGTAACTAGAGGACCTCGTCGAGGCCGGTGAGGCGGAGCAGGGCCGTGAGTTCGGGTCCCGCTCCGTCGAAGGTCAGCCGGTGGCCCCGGCGGCGGGCCGCGAGCGCCAGCCGGGCCAGGGCGTCGACGACGACGAGGCCGTACGCCTCCGGCGGGATCTCGCACCGCACCTCCCCGGGGGGCGCCGCGGCCAGCCCGGCGCAGAGCCGGGCGACCTCCTCGCGGGTCGGCGCGGCGGGCAGGGTCACGACGAGGGGCTGACTGGTGTCCACGAGGGGGTGACCGGCCGGAGTGCCGGAACTCATCGCGTGAGAGGCTCGTGATCATGACTTCTCAGCCTGTCGGACTGGTGATCTTCGACTGTGACGGCGTCCTGGTGGACAGCGAGCGGCTCTACTGCCGGGTGGACCGGGAGGTCTTCGCCGAGCTGGGCGCCGAGTTCACCGAGGCGGAGCTCGTCGAGCACTTCGTGGGCTCCCCGCACGAGATCTGGACGGCCCTCGTCGAGGAGCGCCGGGGCCGGCCCCTGGAACCGGGGTGGCAGGAGCCGTACCGCGTCCGGTACGAGACGGTGCTGGACGCCGAGCTGACGGAGGTCGAAGGGGTCACGGACGTCCTGGACGCGCTGGCGGTCCCGTACTGCCTCGCCTCCAACGGCAGCCACGCCGAGATCCGCCGCAACCTCACCCGCACCGGCCTGCTGGACCGCTTCGACGGCCGGATCTTCAGCGCCCGTGACGTCGCCCGCGGCAAGCCGGCCCCGGACCTCTTCCTGCACGCCGCCGCCACGGCGGGCGTCCCGCCCGAGCGCTGCGCGGTGGTGGAGGACAGCCCCTACGGCGTCCGCGCGGCCCGCGCGGCGGGCATGCGGGCGTACGGCTACGCGGGAGGGCTGACCCCCGCGCACCGGCTGGAGGGCCCGGACACCGTGGTCTTCGAGGACATGCGGAAGCTGGCGGGGCTGCTGGCTCTCAGCCGGTAGGGAACTCGGCGGTGTCGAGGGTGAGGTCGAAGGGGGCGGGGAGGTGGATCCTCTCGCCGAACGGAGCGGCGTTCAGGACGCGGTAGACGTCGCCCGTCGGCTGCCCGTACAGGGTGACGGTGGGGCCGCCCGGCGCCCAGCGGTCGACCAGGAGGTAGAGCGGTACGCCGGCCGTCGCGTAGCCGGCGGCCTTCGCGATGCGGTCGTGGTTCGCGTTCGACTGCGAAGTGATCTCCACGACCAGCTCCGCTTCCGCGGCGGGGATGGAGTGGCCGTCGAACTCTCGCAGTGCCGCCTTGGGCGCGACCAACAGGTCGGGGATGTACATACCCGCGCGTGCGGGAATCGCGACGGCCTGCGTCTGATAGACGCCCAGGTCATCCGGAATCACCCGGTACAACCTGCACTGGATCTCCTCCGCGATGCTGTTGTGCTGGTTGGCGGGTGACGGTGCCACGGTGATGATCCCCTCGATGATCTCCACCTTGCAGCCCTCGGGCCAGTCCATCTCGTGCCAGAGGCGGACGACGTCGTCCCAGCCCTGCCCGGCCTCGACAGCGAGTGCGCTCACGGTGTGCTCCTCATTCGGTCGTCACCGATCCCAGCATGCCGAACGGGACCGGTGGGGGTCCACCGGCCCCGTTCGCCCGAAGGTGTCACCGGCACATGCCGGAGCCGTTACGCGATGCGGTCCAGGACGATCGGGGTCGCCGTGAAGTCGGTGCCCGCCGGGGCGATGTCCCAGGCGCCCTCCAGGGAGCCGAGGGCGTAGTCGAACTTCTCCGGGGTGTCCGTGTGGAGGGTCAGCAGGGGCTGGCCCGCCGTGACCGTGTCGCCCGGCTTGGCGTGGAGCTCGACGCCCGCGCCGGCCTGCACCGGGTCCTCCTTGCGGGCGCGGCCGGCGCCGAGGCGCCAGGCGGCGATGCCGATGTCGTACGCGTCGAGGCGGGTCAGGACGCCGGAGGACGGGGCCGTGACGACGTGCTGCTCGCGGGCGACCGGGAGGGTCGCGTCCGGGTCGCCGCCCTGCGCCGCGATCATCCGGCGCCAGACGTCCATCGCCGAGCCGTCCCTGAGCGCCTTCGCCGGGTCGGCGTCCTTGATGCCGGCCGCGGCCAGCATCTCGGCCGCGAGGGCGATCGTCAGGTCGACGACGTCCTGCGGGCCGCCGCCGGCCAGGACCTCGACGGACTCGCGGACCTCCAGGGCGTTGCCGGCGGTGAGGCCGAGCGGGGTCGACATGTCGGTGAGGAGCGCGACCGTCCGCACGCCGCTGTCGGTGCCCAGCGCGACCATGGTGGAGGCCAGCTCGCGGGCGTCCTCGATGGTCTTCATGAAGGCGCCGGTGCCGACCTTGACGTCGAGGACGAGGGAGCCGGTGCCCTCGGCGATCTTCTTCGACATGATCGAGGAGGCGATGAGCGGGATCGCCTCGACGGTGCCGGTGACGTCGCGGAGCGCGTACAGCTTCTTGTCCGCGGGGGCCAGGCCGTCGCCGGCCGCGCAGATGACCGCGCCGGTGGTGTCGAGGACGTGCAGCATCTCCTCGTTGGAGAGCAGGGCGCGCCAGCCGGGGATGGACTCCAGCTTGTCGAGGGTGCCGCCGGTGTGGCCGAGGCCGCGGCCGGAGAGCTGCGGGACGGCCGCGCCGCAGGCGGCGACGAGCGGGGCGAGCGGGAGGGTGATCTTGTCGCCGACGCCGCCGGTGGAGTGCTTGTCGGCGGTGGGGCGGGAGAGCGCGTCGAAGTTCATGCGCTCGCCGGAGGCGATCATCGCCGCCGTCCAGCGGGCGATCTCGTCGCGGTTCATGCCGTTGAGCAGGATCGCCATGGCCAGGGCCGACATCTGCTCGTCCGCGACGGTGCCGCGGGTGTAGGCGTCGATGACCCAGTCGATCTGCTCCGGGCTCAGCTCGCCCTTGTCCCGCTTGGTCCGGATGACGGAGATGACGTCCATGTCGTGGTGCCTCTTTCTACGCGCATAGAGGGGGGAACGGGAGGAGCGGCCCCTCCCATCGTGCCGGAAGGGCCGCTCCGAGGTGCTACTTGGCGAGATGGTCCGGGCCGAAGGCCTGCGGCAGCATCTCCGCCAGGGTCAGGAACCCGGCGGGTGTCTCCAGGACGAGCTCGGGGCCGCCGAACTCGTACAGGAGCTGCCGACACCGGCCGCAGGGGACGAGCGACTCGCCCCGGCCGTCCACGCACACGAAGTGGGTGAGCCGGCCGCCGCCGGTGGCCTGGAGCTGCGAGACCAGGCCGCACTCGGCGCAGAGGCCGAGCCCGAAGGAGGCGTTCTCGACGTTGCAGCCGGAGACCGTCCGGCCGTCGTCGACGAGGGCGGCCGCGCCGACCGGGAAGCCGGAGTACGGGGCGTAGGCGCGGGCCATCGCCTCGCGCGCCGCGACCCGCAGGGCCTCCCAGTCGGACTCGGTCGGGGCGGTCGTCACTTGCCCTGGCCCTTCCGGTAGGGCAGACCGTCCGCCTTCGGCATCCTCAGCCGCTGCGCGGACAGGGCCAGCACGAGCAGGGTGGTGATGTACGGGGCGGCGTCGACGAACTGGCTCGGGACCTGGTCGGTGAGCGCGTACCAGAGGAAGAAGCCGACCGCGAAGACCGCGGAGATCACGGCGGGCACGTACCTCTTCTTGTACAGCTGCCAGGCGGCGGCGAGCACCAGGAGGATCGCGACGAGCAGCAGCAGCGCGTGGACGTTCTCGGCGCCGCCGCGGATCTTGAGGCTGTCGGTGAAGCCGAAGAGGCCGGCGCCGAGCGCCATGCCGCCGGGCATCCAGTTGCCGAAGATCATCGCGGCGAGACCGATGTAGCCGCGGCCGCCGGTCTGGCCCTCCTGGTAGATGCCGGTGGAGACGATCGCCAGGAACGCGCCGCCGAGGCCCGCGAGGGCGCCCGACATGGTGACGGCGATGTACTTGTACTTGTAGACGTTGACGCCGAGGGACTCGGCGGCGACCGGGTTCTCGCCGCAGGAGCGCAGCCGCAGGCCGAAGGCCGTGCGCCACAGCACCCACCAGGTGGCGGGGACCAGCAGGATCGCGACGACCGTCAGCAGCGACAGGTTGGTGACCAGGCCGCCGAGGATGCCGGCGAGGTCCGAGATCAGGAACCAGTGCTTCTGCTGGAGGTCCATCAGCCAGTCCGAGAGCCCCGGGATGGTGATGTCGGTGATCGGGTCGATGCGCGGGGACTGCTTGGAGGAGCCGCCCTCGGCCTCGGCGAACGTGAAGTTCGACAGGTACTGGGTGAAGCCGACCGCGAGGATGTTGATCGCCACACCGGAGACGATGTGGTTCACGTTGAAGGTCACGGTGATGATCGCGTGCAGCAGACCGCCGATCGCACCGCCGAGGAGGCCGACGACGACACCCGTCCACGGACCCCACTGGTAGCCGGCCCAGGCGCCGAACCAGGTGCCGAGGACCATCATGCCCTCGAGGCCGATGTTGACCACGCCCGCGCGCTCGGACCAGAGGCCGCCGAGGCCGGCGAGGCCGATCGGGATGGCGAGCTGGAGGGCGCCGGAGACCTGCCCGACGGAGGTCAGGTCGTCGGCGCCGGAGACGACGCGGACCAGCGAGAAGAGGACGAGGCCGGCCGCGACGATCAGCAGGATCCACGGCCAGGTCAGCTTGCGGCGCCCGGCCTTCTTGGGTGCGGCGCTCGGCTTGGCGACAGTGCCGGTGCTCATGCCGAGACCTCCTTGTCGGTCTTGATGGCACCACCGGCGGCGAGCTCCTCGCCGACCTTCTGCTGCTGGCGGCGGGTGCCGTAACGGCGGACGAGTTCGTAGGAGACGACCACGGCGATCACGATGATGCCCTGCATGATCTGCGTGATCTCCTTCGGGTAGCCCTCGACGTCGAGCGACGAGGAGGCCTTGTCGAGGAACGCGAAGAGCAGGGCCGCGAAGAGGATGCCGACCGGGTTGTTGCGGCCGAGCAGGGCGATCGTGATGGCGGTGAAGCCGACGCCGACCGGGAAGGACAGGCTGTACGTGTGGGTGTCGCCGAGCAGCGTGGGCATGCCGGAGAGGCCGGCCAGGCCGCCGGAGATGAGCATCGAGGTGAGGATCATCTTCTTGGCGTCGACGCCGCTGGCCTGGGCCGCGGACTCGCTCTCGCCGGTGGCGCGCAGGTCGAAGCCGAAGCGGGTGCGGTTGAGGACGAACCAGTAGACGACGCCGAGGGCGAGGGCGACGAAGGTGAAGCCGTAGATCTCGCCGTTGCCCTGGCCCATGTCGATGCCGGGGAACCAGCCGGACTCGGAGATCTCACCGGTGGTGAGGTCGTTGGAGCCCGCGGGCTGGACGCCGAGGTTCTTCGGCAGGATCAGCCAGGCGATCAGGGAGGTGGCGATGGCGTTGAGCATGATCGTCGAGACGACCTCGGAGACGCCCCGGGTGGTCTTGAGGATGCCGGCGATGCCGGCCCAGAAGGCACCGGTGAGGGCGGCGACGACCACGATCAGCAGGATGTGCAGCGGACCGGGCAGCTCGACGGAGGCGCCGACCACGGCCGAGACCATGGCGGCGAGGCGGTACTGGCCGTCGACGCCGATGTTGAAGAGGTTCATCCGGAAGCCGATGGCGACGGCCAGGGCTGCCAGGTAGTAGATCCCCGTCTGGTTGACGATGAGGACCTGGATGTCCGAGTACCCGGCGTTCTCGATCATCAGCTGGATCGGCTCGATCGGGTCGAGACCCGTCGCGAGCAGCACCAGCATGGTGAGCACGAACGAGGAGACGAGCGCGAGCACCGGGCCGGCGGCCCCGATGAGCAGCTTGTCCTTGTCGATCTTCATCATCGGGCGTCACCGTCTTCGGACTGCTCGGACTGCTCGGACTGCTCGTCGCCGCCTTCGAGGCGGCCGGTGGCCGCGCCGGTCATGGCGGAGCCCAGCTGCTCGGGCGTGATGGTGGCGGGGTCCGCGTCCGCGACGAGCTTGCCGCGGTACATGACCCGGAGGGTGTCGGAGAGGCCGATCAGCTCGTCGAGGTCGGCCGAGATCAGCAGGACGGCCAGGCCCTCGCGGCGGGCGTCCCGGATCGCGTCCCAGATCTGCGCCTGCGCGCCGACGTCCACACCGCGGGTGGGGTGGGCGGCGATCAGGAACTTGGGGGCGTGGCTCATCTCGCGGCCGACGATCAGCTTCTGCTGGTTGCCGCCGGAGAGGGAGGCCGCGGTCACGTCGATGCCCGGGGTGCGGACGTCGTACTCGCGGACGATCCGCTCCGTGTCCTTGCGGGCGGCCTTCGGGTCGAGGATGCCGCGCCTGGAGTTGGGCGCCTCGGTGACGTGACCGAGGATCCGGTTCTCCCAGAGGGGGGCTTCCAGGAGCAGGCCGTGGCGGTGGCGGTCCTCGGGGATGTAGCCGATGCCGCCCTCGCGGCGCTTGCGCACCGAGACCTTGGAGAGGTCCTCGCCGTCGAGGGTGATGACGCCCGCGTCGGGGGTGGCCATGCCCATCAGGGCCTCGATGAGCTCGGTCTGGCCGTTGCCCTCGACGCCCGCGATGCCGAGGATCTCGCCCTTGTGGATGGTGAGCGAGATGTCGTCGAGCAGCTTGCGGCCGGCCGCGACCTCCTCGTGGACGATCGTCGTGCTCGACGGGTCCGCGGGGGCGGCGGTGGTCAGCGGGGCGCCGGTGGCGCCGCCCTCCAGGAGGGTCAGCCCTCGGACCTGGAGCATCGCGACGTCCGTGACGGTCGACTCGCGGGTCTCCGGGGAGGGCAGCTCGCTGCCGACCATCAGCTCGGCGAGCTGCTTGGTGGTGGCGGTCTTCGGGTCGGCGGTGCCGACGGTGGTGCCGCGCCGGATGACGGTGATGTCGTCGGCGACCTTCAGGACCTCGCCCAGCTTGTGCGAGATGAAGATGACGGTGAGGCCCTCGGCCTTGAGCTCGCGCAGGTTGTCGAAGAGCGCGTCGACCTCCTGCGGGACGAGCACGGCGGTCGGCTCGTCGAGGATGAGGATCTGCGCGCCGCGGTAGAGGACCTTGAGGATCTCGACGCGCTGGCGGTCGGCGACGCCGAGGTCCTCGACGAGGGCGTCGGGGCGGACGCCGAGGCCGTACGCGTCGGAGATCTCCTTGATCTTCTTACGGGCCTTGGCGCCGATCCCGTACAGCTTCTCGCCGCCGAGGACGACGTTCTCCAGGACGGTGAGGTTGTCGGCGAGCATGAAGTGCTGGTGCACCATGCCGATGCCGCGCGCGATGGCGTCACCGGGGCTGGCGAAGGTGACCTGCTCCCCGTCGATGGCGATGGTGCCCTCGTCCGGCTTCTGCATGCCGTAGAGGATCTTCATGAGGGTCGACTTGCCGGCGCCGTTCTCGCCGATCAGAGCATGGACCGTGCCCTTGCGGACGGTGATCGCGATGTCCTTGTTGGCGACGACGCCGGGGAAGCGCTTGGTGATGCCGTGGAGTTCCACGGCGGGGGGGCTGGACGCGTTGATGACGCACTCTCCTTGGCCGAAAGGAGTGGGAGCGGAGGGCAGGGCGGGGCGAAGTTATCGTGCCGGTGCGACATCTACACGCGTAGCGCTGCCGAAAAGTGAAAACCCGTACGGGAATGGGCCCGGGGCCCGGTCCTGGTGGGAGTCCCACCGGGGCCGGGCCCGCGGGCAACTGGTCGTGCCGCGCGCCTTACGGGGCGGTCTTGACCGTGATCTTGCCGTCGATGATGTCCTGCTTCGCCTTGTTCACCGCGGCGATGAGGTCCGTCATCTCCTTGTACTTCGGGTTCGAGTCGGCGAGGCCGACACCGTCGGTGGCGAGGCCGTAGCGGACCTCACCGGTCTGCGGCTTGCCGTCCTTGACCGACTTGATCAGGTTGAAGACGGAGTCGGAGACGTCCTTGGTGACCGAGGTCAGGATCGAGTCCTTGTACTCGGCGAGACCCGCCTGGTTGTACTGGTCGGAGTCGACGCCGATGGACCACTTGCCGGCCTTGGAGGCGGCCTCGATCGCACCGGAGCCCGCGAGGCCGGCGGCGGCGTAGATCACGTCGGCGCCCTTGTCGAGCTGGCCCTGGGCGGCGGCCTTGCCGAGGTCGGGCTTGGCGAAGCCGTCGAAGTTCGGCGGCTGGGTCAGGTACTGGGTGAGCACCTTCGCCTTGGGGTTGGTGTCCTTGACGCCCTGGACGTAGCCCGCCTCGAACTTCTTGATCAGCGGGACCTCGACACCACCGATGAAGCCGACCGTGCCGGACTTGGACGCCTTGGCGGCGGCGACGCCGGCCAGGTAGGAGCCCTGCTCCTCGTTGAAGACGAGGTTGGCGATGTTCTTGCCGGTCACCGAGGTGTCGTCGATGATGCCGAAGGTCGTGTCCGGGAACTGCGCGGCGACCTTCTTGACGGCCGGGGCGTAGGCGAAGCCGACGCCGATGACCGGGTTGTTCCCGGCGCGGGCCAGCGAGGTGAGGCGCTGCACCTTGTCCGCGTCGCCCTCGCCGGACGACGGCTCGGCCTCGGCGCCCTTGACGTCGAGCTCGTCCTCGGCCTTCTTCAGACCCGCGTAGGCGGCGTCGTTGAAGGACTGGTCGCCGCGGCCGCCGATGTCGTACGCGATGGCGGCCTTGGACGCCTTCGAGTCGGAGCCGGAGCCGCCCTCGTCGGAGGACTTGCCACAGGCGGTGACGGAGAGCGCGAGCGCCGCGGAGGCGATGCCCACGGTGGTGATCCTGGTGATCCGGCGCAAGAGGAGGGTCCCTTCAAGACTGACCGAAAGCGCCTCTTCCGGCGCTGGCTTTGCGGCGATCGTAACGCGCGTAGATGTCAGTTAAAGACCCGTTCATGAGTCGTTACCGTATCGACGCGAACCCACGGTCAGAGTACCCGTACACACTTCGCGATCAAGGCGCAACCCCGTGTCATCAGCCGAGATGGGGCGCCGCCCCCTCCCGTGGCGGGAGGGGGCGGCGCACGGTGCGGCCGGTGCCGGACGGGGCCGGACGGTCGCCGGGCGGTGTCAGGCCTCGTCGCCTCCGGCGTCGATCAGCGCGGCGGCGGTGAAGAGCTCCACGGCGGTCTGGATGCACTGCTCGTCCACGTCGAAGTCCCCCGCGTGCAGGTCGCGGACGCGCGCGTCGCCGGGGGTGCGGACGCCGAGCCGGGCCATCGCGCCGGGCACGTGCTCCAGGTACCAGGAGAAGTCCTCGCCGCCGAGGCTCTGCTCGGTGTCCTCCACCGAGTCGAGGCCGCGGCGGGCGGCCATGGCGTCCCGGAGCAGCTCCACGACCACCGGGTCGTTGACGACCGGGGGGACGCCCCGCACGTAGTTCACGGTGGACTTGGCGCGGTGCAGGGCGGCGACCTCGTCGACGGCGGCGTGCACCAGGTCGGGCGCGTCGCGCCAGGCCGGCAGGTCGAGGCAGCGGACGGTGCCGGACAGCTCGGCGTGCTGCGGGATGACGTTGGGCGCGTGCCCGGCCTCGATCCGGCCCCAGGTAAGGGAGAGACCGGAGCGGGCGTCGACCCGGCGGGCGAGCACGGCCGGGACGTCGGTGGCGATCCGGGCGGCGGCGGTCACCAGGTCGGTGGTGAGGTGCGGGCGGGCCGTGTGGCCGCCCGGGCCGTCCAGGGTGATCTCCAGGCGGTCGCAGGCCGAGGTGATGGGGCCGGTGCGGATCCCGATCCGGCCGGCGTCGACCTTGGGGTCGCAGTGGACGGCGATGATCCGGCCGACGCCGTCGAGGACGCCCGCCGCGACCGCGTCGGCGGCGCCCCCGGGCAGCACCTCCTCGGCGGGCTGGAAGAGCAGCCGCACCGGGCGGGGCAGCCGGCCCTCGCGCGCGAGCTCGGCGAGGACCAGGCCGGCGCCGAGGACGGTGGTGGTGTGCACGTCATGGCCGCAGGCGTGGGCGCGGTTGGGCACGGTGGAGCGGTACGCGACGGTCTTGGCGTCCGGGATCGGCAGGGCGTCGAGGTCGGCGCGGACGGCGAGCATGGGGCGCCCGCCGTCCCAGGTGCCGATGTCACAGATGAGTCCCGTGCCGCCTGGGAGTACGCGCGGCGCGAGGCCGGCCGCCTCCAGGCGGGCCTTGAGCGCGGCGGTGGTGCGGAACTCCTGGTTGCCGAGCTCGGGGTGCATGTGCAAGTCCCTGCGGAAGGCGATCAGTTCGCCGCGCAGGGAGGAGGACAGCTTTCCGGGCAGGGTGACGGATCCGGGCTCACGGGACTTCAACTGGTTCACCCTTTGAAGCGTAGGCCCATCCGGTGATCAACTGCCCGTTGATCTCCAAAAGTTCAGCCCGTTAGGGGAAAGAATCTCGGTTTACCGCGCATGGGCCACGCTCCGTGTGGGTAAGCTCACCCGATTTCGCGCCGGGCGGCCGCCCCCGAGCCGGTCGGCCGTCGCCACGAGCCGGGCGGCCGTCCACGGACCGGCGGGACGGTTCCGCGCCGGTCGCCCGGATGCGCGCCGGTCACCCGAATTCGAGCCGGTCGACCGCGGAACCGCCGCGCGGGGTGAGCCGGTCCGCCCCCGACGCCGTGCCGGCGACCCCCGCGAGGAAGCCCTGCGCCCTCGGCGAGGCGGTGGCCCTGAGCCACTCGGGCGCGATCTCGCAGACCGCGACCTTCACCCCGGTGCCCGCCAGGGCGAGCGGCAGGGTGTGCACGACGGTGGACGGGAAGCTGACGACGGTGGCGCCGATCGGGCCGCGCCGGGCGATCAGCTCCAGCGGCAGCTCGGGGCGGACCACCTGGAGCCCGGTCTCGACCGCGATCCGGTGCAGCTTCTCCGGGGTCTCGCGGCGGTGGGCGAAGTAGCGGGTGGCGCCGTGGGTGCGGGCGAGCTGCCCGACGACCCTCAGGTAGTGGTCCGCGTCGACCACGCCGGTCTCGACGAGCGAGGTGCCCACGAGGTCGGCGCCGCCGGTGAGCGCGGGCGGTCCGAAGCGCTCCCGGGTCCACGCGTAGGAGTTCTCGGTGACCTCGGTGCCGGGCGGGGCCTGGACGGGCAGCGAGGTGAAGATCTCGACGGTTCTGCCGGGTCCCGGGGCGAGCCGGCGCCGGGCCAGCGAGGTGACCGGGGCGAGCAGCAGCTCGCGCGGCCCCAGGTCGCCCTTGCGGTGCCAGCGGACCAGCCGCTCCCCGCCCGCGAGCTGGGCGGCGAACTCCATGGTCGCGGTGCCGTCGTCGACGACCGTGACGTGCCGGGGCCCGAAGAGGGTGAGCAGCAGCTGTACGTAGCGGGAGAACGGGTCGCCGACGATCACCCGCTCGGCGGAGCGCAGCGGCCCGCCCAGCTCCCGCAGGGTGCGCACCAGCGCTCCGCGGCCGGCCCGGGCCTCCTGCCAGTGCACCGTGAACCCCTCGTCCCGGGCGAGCTGCGCCATCCGGCGCAGCTGACCGCGTGACATGGGGTCGGTCGGCGAGAGGACGACGATCCGGAGGTCGCCGAGGGTGCCGGTCGGGCCGGGGGCGGGGGCGGCACCGGGGCCGGACACCAGGGCGGAGGCCGCCGCGGTGTCCGGCTCGGGGGTGGGCGCGGGGGCGGCGGCCGGGACGGGCCCCCGGCCGCGCGCGTGCACCCACTCCAGGACGTTCAGGAGCTGGACGGGGCTCTCGACGAACGCCAGCCGGCCGGTCATACGGTGGCGGGCGCCTGGACGCGGCGCAGCTTCTTCATCGGGCCGAGCTCCGACTCGTACACCTTCTTCACGCCGTCGCCGAGGGCGGTCTCGATGGTGCGGATGTCGCGGACGAGGCGCTCCAGGCCCTGCGGCTCGACGGAGGCGGCCTGGTCGGAGCCCCACATGGCGCGGTCGAGGGTGATGTGACGCTCGACGAAGGTGGCGCCGAGGGCGACGGCGGCGAGGGTGGTCTGGAGGCCGGTCTCGTGGCCGGAGTAGCCGATCGGGACGTTCGGGTACTCCTCCTGGAGCGTCTGGATGACGCGCAGGTTCAGCTCCTCGGCCTTGGCCGGGTAGGTGGAGGTGGCGTGGCAGAGCAGGATGTTGGAGCTGCCCAGGACCTCGACCGCGTGGCGGATCTGCTGCGGCGTCGACATGCCGGTGGAGAGGATGACGGTGCGGCCGGTGGCGCGCAGCTCGCGCAGCAGCTCGTCGTCGGTGAGGGAGGCCGAGGCGACCTTGTGGGCCGGGACGTCGAACTTCTCCAGGAAGGCGACGGCCTCGGTGTCCCACGGGGAGGCGAACCAGTCGATGCCGCGCTTCTTGCAGTGCTCGTCGATCCGGCGGTACTCGTCCTCGCCGAACTCGACGCGGTGGCGGTAGTCGATGTACGTCATCCGGCCCCAGGGGGTGTCGCGCTCGATGTCCCACTGGTCGCGCGGGGTGCAGATCTCCGGGGTGCGCTTCTGGAACTTGACGGCGTCGCAGCCGGCCTCGGCGGCCACGTCGATCAGCTTGAAGGCGTTCTCGAGGTCGCCGTTGTGGTTGATGCCGATCTCGCCGCAGATGTAGACGGGGCGACCGGGACCGGCGGTCTTCGGGCCGAGGGTGCGCAGACGGGTGCTCATGGTGGTGCTTCCTTCAGTTCGAGAGAGGGGTGGGGGTGTTCAGCTCGGGTCCGAGGAGCCAGGCGGCGATCTCCCGGATCGCTCCGAAGCCGCCCGGGGTGACGGTGACCGCGCGGGCCGCGGCCCGGACGGAGTCGTGGGCGCTGCCCACCGCGACGGGCCAGCCGACGAGGTGGAAGCAGGGCAGGTCGTTGACGTCGTTGCCGGCGTAGAGGACGCGCGCGGGGTCGATGGACTCGGCCTCGCACCACTCCTTGAGGGCGAGGTCCTTGCGGTCGATCCCGTGCAGGACGGGGATCTTCAGCTTCCGGGCGCGGGCGGCGACGACGGGGTTCTGTTCGGTGGAGAGGATCAGGACGGGCAGTCCGGCGCGGCGCAGGGCCGCGATGCCGAGGCCGTCGCCGCGGTGGGCGGAGACGAACTCCCTGCCCTCCGCGTCGAGGTGGACCCGGTCGTCGGTCTGGGTGCCGTCGAAGTCGAGGACGACCGCGTCGACGTCGGCGAGGCCGGGGGTGGCCGGCGTGTCGAGGAGCGGGGCGAGGGCCTTGGCGCGGGCCAGGTCGTGCGGGTCGTCGATCTCCAGGACGCGGGCCGGGTCGGTGACGACGACGGCGGTGCGGCCGAAGAAGCGGTGTCCGTGGGTACGGAACCCGGCCGCGTCCATCGCGTAGACGGCGCCGGTCTCCAGGTACTCGGGCTCGCGGTCCTGGCGGCGCGGCCGGTGCGCCTTGTCGTGGTTGACGCCGGTGGCGCCGTCGGGCGTCTCGCGCCAGAGGAAGCCGTGCGACGGGGCGGCGGTGAAGGCGGTGTCGGCGGCGCCCCCGGCGATCCGGGCGGCGGCCTCGGCGACCTCGGCGGAGGTGAGGAAGGGGCTGGTGCACTGGACGAGGAGGACCACGTCGGCGGTGCGGCCGTGGGTGGCCTCGAAGGCGTCCAGGGCGTGCAGGACGGCGGACTCGCTGGTGGCGGTGTCGCCGGCGAGGGCGGCCGGGCGTCGGACCGCCTCGGCGCCGAAGGAGCGGGCGGCGGCGGCGATGGCCTGGTCGTCGGTGGAGACGACCACGTCGGTGACGCCGACGGCGTCGAGGCAGGCGCGGACCGCCCGGCCGACCAGCGGGATCCCGGCGACCGGAGTGAGGTTCTTGGCGGGGACGCCCTTGGAGCCGCCCCGTGCGGGGATGACGGCGAGCACGGTGGGGCTCGGCTTCTTCGTGGGCATCACAGTTCTCCCAGGCGTCGGACGACGGGGGCCACGCGCTGCACGCCGTGGCGGTAGGCGCCGCGCGCCGCCTCGCGGACGATCCGGCGCAGCCCGCTGTCGCGGACCGGCGGCGCGGTGACGTCCAGGCGGTGGCGGGCGAGGATCCCCGGCAGGTAGCCGGGGGCCGTCTCCGCGGTGTAGTAGGGGCTGATCGGGGGCGGTTCGGGCAGCGCGAGGAGCTCGGCGACCCGTGCGCGGGCGGCGTCGAAGGCGGAGTCGTACGAACCCTCCGCCGCGACGCCCTGCCGGGACAGCCACTCCTCGTCGGGCTCGGGCACCTCGCCGCGGTCGAGCCGGTCGAAGGAGGTGAGGAGGCCGGAGCCGATGAAGTGGTGGTTGCCGTTGACCTCGCGGACCCCGCAGTCGGTGAGGATCGCGGTGGGGATCCGGCGGTGCAGGGCCTCCAGGGCGGCCGTGGAGGAGACGGTGACCAGCAGGTCGGTGCGGTCCAGGACCTCGCCCATGTGGCCGTACACCAGGCGGAAGTTGGCGGGCGGGTCCAGGTCGCGCACCAGCCTCTGGTACGGGTGCTCCTCCAGGTGCGTGGTGTGCTCGCCCGGCTTGGAGCGGAGCTTGAGGAGGACCTCGCGCTCCGGGTGCAGCCGGGCGTGCCGGACGAGGCGCTCCAGGACGTACACCCGCTCGTTCCGGGTGACCGGGACGGACGGCTGGGCGGCGAACACCAGGGTGCGGCGGCCCTCTTCGGGACGGTGCGGGGCACCGCCGAGGAAGGGCAGCGCGGCCTCGACGACCGAGTCGGAGCCCGCGCCGACCCCTTCGTACACGGCGCGGAACCGCTCCGCGTCGTGACGGGAGTTGGCGAGGACGACGTCGGCGCCGTGGCGCAGCAGCAGCCCGTCGGCCAGCTTCTCGTAGACCACGCCGACGTAGCCGGTGACGATCACGGGCCGCCGGTCGAGACCGAGGTCGGCGAGGCCCTGGAGGACGGCCCTGACGGTGCCGCCGACCAGCGCGAGGACCACGACGTCGTACCGCTCGCCGCGCGCCTCCGCGTCCCGCACCTCGCGCAGGAACTCCGCGCCGGTCACCTCGCGCGGGGCGGCCGTGGAGGCCCCCGTCTCGGCGAGCTGGCGGGCGGTGGGGGTGGCCCGGCCGCGGAGGACGAAACCGGTCGGCTCGCTTTCGGAACCGGGGGTCTCGTCGTCCGCCGCGGTGATGCGGCGCGCGGTGAGCGCACCCCATTTCCACCGGGTGTCGGAATCCGCGAGTACGGCGATCCGTACCGCTTCACTGGAACTTGCTGGCACGTCGAGGACGCTAGAAGGGCATTCCGGTCTACGGCCCAACTGAGTCGCAACAAACGGTGAACAGCACCTCTCGACGATCTGAAGCGGCCCGGGATTCAGCCGTTGGACGGCCCGAACTCCCCTTGGGTAAAGGCGGTTAATCAGCCCGCCGCTTCGTGTTCACCGAAAATCCCCCGGCCGGTCGGCGAAGCGGCCGGGGCGGCGCCTAGCGTCGGCCGCGTGGTCAAGCTCTCCGTCGTCGTGCCGTTCTTCAACGTGCAGACATACGCCCCCGACACCCTCGCCAGTCTGCGCGCCAACGCCCGCGACGACGTCGAGTTCCTCCTCGTCGACGACTGCTCGTCCGACGACACCCCGGACATCCTCGAACGGGCCGCGCGCACCCTGCCGGGCGCCGTCCTGATCCGGCACGAGCGGAACGAGGGACTGGCGACCGCCCGCAACACCGGCCTCGACGCGGCCCGCGGCACGTACGTCACCTTCCTGGACGGGGACGACTGGCTCGCCCCCGGCTACTACGGGCGGCTGCTCGCCGCCGCCGAAGGGCTCGGCTGCGACTTCCTGCGCACCGACCACACCTCGGTCACCGGCCGCGCCCGCTCGGTCCGCCGGGTGCCCGTCCCGCGCCGGAACGAGGTCCTCGACCCGCGCGGGGCGATCCTCCCCGCCCATCGCACCACCTCCGTGGACTACCCCTTCGCCTGGGCCGGGATCTACCACCGCCGGCTCCTCGACCGGGGTCTGCTGCATTTCCCGCACGGGCTGCGCACCGCCGAGGACCGGCCGTGGATCTGGCGGCTGCACCGCGAGGCGAATTCGTTCGCCGCCATCGGTGAACTCGGCGTCTTCTACCGGCGCGGAGTGGCGACCTCGCTCACCCAGATCGGCGACGTCCGGCAATTGGATTTCATCCGCGCCTTCGACCAGGTGGTGGAGGAGACGGCACGGGACAAGGACGCGGACCGGTTTCTCCCGAAAGCCGTCCGCACCTATTGCGCGGTGATCGCCCATCACGTCGGCTCCCTCGAGAAGTTCGAGCCCGAAGTGGCCCGGCAGCTGAAGGCGATGAGCGCGGGCGCGCTGCGCCGCATGCCGCGCGAGGTCCTCGACGAGGCGCTGACCGCGATGGGCGGCGACCGGGCCGCCGTCC
>NZ_JBHTST010000133.1:0-24741 GCF_042794995.1 Streptomyces sp. NPDC056503 | reverse complement strand
GCACGTCACTTCGGTGACGTGCCGGCCCTCCGGCGTCCTCCGTCCGCCCCTACTCCTCGTCGGACGCGGCGAGGAGGGCGATCAGGAGGGGGCGCAGCCGGGTCGTGCGCGCCGGGGCGAGGACCTCGGCCACCGACCGGGGCAGCGCCTGGTCCACCCCGTGGACGACCGACAGGTGGCGCTCGGCCCGGCCGAAGGCCGTGTAGACCCACGGCCGGCTCAGGCCCGGCGCCGCGTCGCCCGGCAGGACCACGACCACCGCGGGCCAGCGGCCGCCGGCCGCCTGGTGCGCGGTCAGCGCCCAGCCGTGCCGCAGCGCCGACTCCACCCGCTCCTTCGGCACGACGAGCTCGCCGTCCGCGGTGCGCACCCGGAGCCCCTCGGCGTCGGCCCCGAGGACCGTGCCGGTCACCGTCCGGCCGGGCACCGGCGCGTACGCCACCCGGTCGCCCGGGTCGTAGCCGCCGAAGCGGCCGGGTCCGGGGTTGAGCCGCTGCTTCAGGGCCGTGTTCAGCGCGCGCGTCCCGGCCGAGCCACCGTGGCCGACCGTGATCACCCGCGTCTGCTCGGGGGCCAGCCCGAAGGCGCGCGGCACCGAGTCCGCGACCAGCTGGACCGTGCGGTGCACGGCCTCGCCGGCATCCCGCACGGGGACGATCACGACCTCCTTGCCGGGAGCCTCGACCTGGTTCAGCTCGCCGATGCCGATGCCCGAGACCAGCTCGCCCAGCGGGCCGGGGTCGGGGCGGCGGGAGGCCACCCGGGGACAGACCCGGGCCGCGAGCGCGTCGCCGAAGACGGCGCCGGGGCCGGGCGCCCCGAGGACCTCCGGATCGCCGCTGAGGACCAGCCGACAGCCGTCCGGGAGGGCCTCGACGAGCATCGCGCCCGTCTCCACGTCCAGCTGCGGGGCGTCGAGCACCACCAGCAGGTCCAGGGCGAGGGAGCCCTCCTCGTCCCGGCCGGGACCGGCCGTCCCGGAGAGCAGCGCGGCGAGCGTGACGGCCGTCCCGGAGGCGCGGTCCTCCTCGCCCAGGCGCTCGGCGTCGTGCACCGTGACCAGGACCCGCAGGCCGCGCTCCCGTGCCGCTGCGGCCAGTGCCACCGGTTCGGCGCGGGCGGCCTCGCCGCCGGTGTGCAGCACCAGACCGTGGCCGCCGACGGCCCGCTCCAGCTCGCCGCCGTCCCACTCCTCGGCGGTGACGGTGCGCACCAGGCGGGCGAGGCCGTCCGCGAGGCTCTCCTCGGCCAGCGCGTAGCGGTCGAGCCCGAGCAGGGGGGGCTCCGCCGGCCCCTCGTCCGTCCCGGCGCCCTCCGAGCGCCCCTCGCCGTCCTCGCCGTCTCCGCCGTCCTCGTCCTCCTCGTCCTCCTCGGAGTGCTCCGGGGCCTCCTCCTGGAAGAGCAGGACGGCGCCCTCGGAGACGGCCGTGCCGACGGCCTGCTCCGGCTCGGGGACCTGGTGCCGGGCGAGCCCGGCCACCGCCTCGTCGAGGGTGAGCGCGGTGTGACCCTGGAGGGCGGCCCGGTCGAGCAGCCACACGGTCAGGGCGACGGCCCGGCGCGGGTCGTCAGGGCCGCAGGCGCCGCCGAGCAGCGCCCGCGCGAAGCCGTCGGCCTGCTCCGGCCGCACCCCGGGAACGGCGAGGAGCCGCCACGGGTCCTCGGTCAGGGCCTCGGCGGCCCGCTCGCCGAGCGCGCCGGCGACCTGCCCGGCCAGCGCCTCGGGCGCGCCGCCGCGGACCAGCACCTCGCGGACCCCGGCCAGCGCGCCCGCGGTGGGCGCGGGCGGCGCCGCGGGGGCGGCGGGACGGACGGTGGTCTCGGGCGTCCGCGCGGCGCGCGGCGGCTCGGGAGCCGGCGTGAAGAAGGCGTCGCCGGACGCGGAGCCGCCCTCGACGGCCCGTACGGCGGCGAGCAGATCGGCGGCGGTGCCGCTGAGCTTGGCCCCGCTCGTCACGGGCCCGGACTTCCCGGCCTTCCGCGCCTCGATCCTGGCCCGCAGCTCCCGCTGGGCCGCCAGCTCCGCCTGCGCCTCGCTCAACTCCTGCGCCTCGTCCTTCGAGGCCTCGGCGGAGGACTCGGCGGAGGCGTCGGACGCGTCGGTCGCCTCGGCGGACGGCGTCGTGTCCTCGTGGTCCAGGTCCTCGCGGTCCACGTCCTCGGGTGCCTCGGGCGCGGTCTCCCCGGCAGGCTCGGTCACAAGGTGCTCCAGTCGTGATCCGGATAGCGGTGCACGGGCGCGGACACATCGTCCAAAGCCCGGCAGATCTCGTCAGGAAGACTAAGGCCCTCCACCGACAGCGCGGCCGTGAGCTGCCGGGCCGTGCGCGCGCCGACGATCGGGGCGGTGACGCCCGGCCGGTCCCTGACCCAGGCGAGCGCCACGTGCAGCGGGCTCGTGTGGAGCCCGTCGGCGGCGGTGGTGACCGCCTCCACGATCCGGCTCGCGGCCTCGTCGAGGTACGGCTCCACGAACGGCGCCAGCGCCTCGGACGCGCCCCGGGAGTCGGCCGGGGTGCCGCCGCGGTACTTGCCGGTGAGCACCCCGCGGCCCAGCGGGGAGGAGGGCAGCAGGCCTATGCCGAGGTCGATGGCGGCGGGCAGCACCTCCCGCTCGACGCCGCGCTGGAGCAGTGAGTACTCCAGCTGCGCCCCGGCGAGTCGGGTGCGGTCGCCGGACAGCTGCCAGGTGCCCGCCTTGGCGAGCTGCCAGCCGCAGAAGTTCGCCACGCCCGCGTACCGCGCCCGGCCGCTGCGTACCGCGATGTCGAGGGCCTGGAGGGACTCCTCCAGAGGTGTGTACGGGTCGTAGGCGTGAAGCTGCCACAGGTCGACGTGGTCCGTGCCGAGCCGGGCCAGGGAGGCGTCGAGCGCGGCGAGCAGGTGGCCGCGCGAGCCGTCGGTGCGGCGGTCGGGGTCCGGGACGCTGCCGGCCTTGGTGGACAGGACCAGGTCGTGGCGGGGCACGAGCCGCTCCATGAGCCGGCCGAGCAGGTACTCCGCCTCGCCGCCGCCGTACACGTCGGCCGTGTCCACGAGTGTGCCGCCCGCGTCCCAGAACGCCTTCAACTGCTCGGCGGCGTCGTGCTCGTCGGTGTCCCGCCCCCAGGTGAGCGTGCCGAGCCCGATGCGCGAGACCCGCAGGCCGGTACGTCCGAGATGCCTCTGCTCCATGGGCGGGACATTACTGGCCAGGGCACCACGCGCAGAGACCCTGTGGACGGAAGCTGTGGACGACGGCGTGGCGTCCGGCTCCTGACGGATGCGGGGAGGGCGCGCTAGAGTCCGGACCGAGAGACGTTACCGATGGGTAAGGGGTGCGTGGAAATGCGGCTCGGCATCAACCTCGGCTACTGGGGCGCCGGCATGGACGGCGACAACCTGGCCGTCGCCCAGGAGGCCGACCGGCTCGGCTACGACGTCTGCTGGGCGGCGGAGGCGTACGGCTCGGACGCGCCGACCGTGCTCTCCTGGGTCGCCGCGAAGACGGAGCGGATCGACGTCGGCTCGGCGATCATGCAGATCCCGGCCCGCCAGCCCGCGATGACGGCGATGACCGCCGCCACCCTGGACTCGCTCTCCGGCGGCCGGTTCCGCCTCGGCCTCGGCGTCTCCGGCCCGCAGGTCTCCGAGGGCTGGTACGGCGTGAAGTTCGACAAGCCGCTCGCCCGCACCCGCGAGTACGTGGAGATCGTCCGCAAGGCGATGTCCCGCGAGCGCCTGACCCACGAGGGCGAGCACTGGACGCTGCCGCTGCCCGGCGGCCCCGGCAAGCCGATCAAGCTGACCGTCCACCCGCAGCGCGAGCACATCCCGCTGTACATCGCCGCGATCGGTCCGAAGAACCTGGAGCAGACCGGCGAGATCGCCGACGGCGCCCTGCTGATCTTCCCCTCGGCCGAGCACCTGGAGGAGACGGCGCTGCGGCCGCTGCGGGCGGGCCGCGAGAAGGCCGGTCTGACCATGGACGGCTTCGACGTCTGCCCGACGCTGCCGCTCGCCCTCGGCGAGGACGTCGACGCGCTCGCCGACGTCTTCCGGCCGTACACCGCCCTCTACGTGGGCGGCATGGGCAGCCGCAAGCAGAACTTCTACAACCAGCTCGCGCAGCGGATGGGCTACGAGAAGGAGGCCGCCGAGATCCAGGACAAGTACCTGGCCGGCGACAAGACGGGCGCCGCGGCCGCCGTGCCGCGCTCCCTGATCGACCAGACCGCCCTGCTCGGCACCGTCGACCGGATCGCGGACCGGATGACCGCCTACGCCGAGGCCGGTGTCACCACGCTGACCCTCGCCCCCGCCGGCTTCACCCTCGACGAGCGCCTCACGGCGCTGCGCGCGGGCGTCGAGGCCATGGAGCGGGCCGGCCTGGCGTAAGGGGAGGGGCGGGGAAGCTTCCGCGGCCGTGGTGGGGGCTCGGGGGTCTTCCCCGCCACGGCCGTCATGCCCTTCAACGCGCCACCGCGCCCCCCGGTTACGGCCCCGGCTCTCACTCTTTCGGCCGACACCGCCGCGCCCTCCTGTTGCCCGCCGCCCCGGAGCGCATTTGACTCGGTCTCCCGGACGCGCGGAGTGCGGTCGTCCGCAGGGAGGTGGCAGCGATGCTCACGGCCAAGAGCCTGTTCCAGGAAATCATCGACGACGACGAGGCCTTCCGGCTCTTCTGTTCGATCGCCGCCAGCGGCGAGACGCAGGGCGGCTGGGAGAACGCCCGGATCGCCGCCCTCGTCGCCCCCGGGATGCGGGAACTCGCGCCCAAGATCACCCGGCACGGCGCCGACGAGGACAAGCACGGGCGCATCTTCGACGCGCTGCTGCGCAAGCGGGGCCTCGAACCCGTCCCCGTGCCGCCCGAGACCGACTACACGATGCTCCTCGAACGGCGCGGCATCGGGCTCGCCCACGAGAAGCTCCGCGGCGACGAGCCGCTGACCGAGCGCGACGTCATCGTCTACCTGGCCCACAGCCGGGTCACCGAGCAGCGCGCGGCCGACCAGATGGGCATGCTCGTCACGTACTTCGGGGACCACCCGGAGCTGGGCAAGGCCATCCGGATGATCGACGACGACGAGGTCAACCACCTCGCCTACTGTCACGAGGAACTGCTCCGGCTCGCCCGGGCCGGCCACGGCCGCCTCATCCAGGACACCCTGCGCGAGTCGGCGCTCGCCGAGATCCGGGTCTACCGGGACGTCAGCCTCGCCGTCATGGGCCACATGGGCCGGATCCTGAAGTGGCCGAAGGCCAAGGGCGCGGTGCTCGTCGCCGGCATCCACGGCGTGTACGCCTACGAGCGCGCCGCCGGCTGGCACAAGATGATCAGCCTGCGGATGCCCGAGCGGCGCGACGCCCTGGGCGGCCCCGCCAGGCCCGCACCGGCCTTCTGACGTCACGGGCGGCGCGGTCGGGGTCAGAGCCAGCCGCGCCGCTTGAACAGGCGGTACAGGCCCGTCACGGCCCCCGCCATCAGCAGGACCACCGCCGGGTACGACCACCCCCAGTGCAGTTCCGGCATGTGGTCGAAGTTCATGCCGTAGATGCCGGCGACCATCGTCGGCACCGCGGCCATCGCCGCCCAGGCCGAGATCTTCCGCATGTCGTCGTTCTGCCGCACCCCCATCTGCGCCAGATGCGCCGACAGCACGTCCGACAGCAGCCGGTCCAACCCCTCCACCTGCTCGTTGGCCCGCAGCAGATGGTCGTTGACGTCCCGGAAGAAGGGCTGCGACTCCTCGTTCACGAACGGCACCGCGCCGGCCGTCAGCCGGGCCATGGGCCCCGCCAGCGGCCCCGTCGCCCGCCGGAACTCCAGGACCTGCCGCTTCGCGGTGTAGATCCGCGCCGCCGTGTTCGCCGTACCGGTCCCGCCCGGCGCGAAGACGTCGGCCTCCAGCTCCTCCAGGTCCACCTGGAGCTCGCCCGCGACGTCCAGGTAGTGGTCCACCACCGCGTCGCTCACCGCGTACAGCACCGCCGTCGGCCCGTGCCGCAGCACCTCCGGCTGGGTCTCCAGGCGCTTGCGTACCGCCGCCAGGGGCGCCCCCTCCCCGTGCCGGACCGTCACCACGAAGGAGTCGCCGAGGAAGAGCATCAGCTCGCCGGAGGAGACCCGGTCGCTCTCCGGCTCGTAGTCCACCGGCTTCAGCACCACGAAGAGGGAGTCGTCGTACACCTCCAGCTTGGGCCGCTGATGGGCCTTCAGGGCGTCCTCGACGGCCAGCGGATGCAGCGCGAACTCCGAGGCGACATGGTCGAACTCGGCCTCCGTCGGCTCGTAGAGACCGACCCACAGGAAGGCGTGGCCGCTCTCCCGGGCCTCGGCCAGGGCGTGCGAGAGGTCGCCGCCGCAGTCGGTCCGGCGCCCGTCGCGGTAGAGGGCAGAGTCGACGATCACGCGAGGCATTCTCCCCCGGACCGGCCCGAACCGCACGCGCGCGTGCCCGCCGCCCTTCTGTTCCCCCCGCTTGGCCCGGCGCCCGGCCGTCTCCCCGCGCGCGTGCGCCGTAGGCTGGCCGACATGGCCACGCTCATCCTCGTCCGGCACGGACGCTCCACCGCCAACACCTCCGGACTGCTCGCCGGCCGCACGCCGGGCGTGGCGCTCGACGAGCGCGGGGCCGCCCAGGCCGCCGCCCTGCCCGCCCGGCTCGCCGGGATCCCGCTCGCCGCCGCCGTCTCCAGCCCCCTCCAGCGCTGCCGCGAGACCCTTCAGCCGCTCCTGGACGCCCGCCCCGACCTCCCCCTCCACGTCGAGGAGCGGGTCAACGAGTGCGACTACGGCGACTGGTCCGGCCGCAAGCTCGGCGAGCTGAACGACGAACCGCTGATGGAGGTCGTCCAGGCGCACGCCTCGGCCGCCGCCTTCCCCGGCGGGGAGTCCATGCGCGCCATGCAGACCAGGGCCGTCGAGGCGGTGCGCGACTGGAACGCCCGGATCGACTCCGAGCACGGCGAGGACGCCGTCTACGCCCTCTGCTCCCACGGCGACGTCATCAAGTCCCTCGTGGCCGACGCCCTCGGCCTCCACCTCGACCTCTTCCAGCGGATCCACGTCGACCCCTGCTCGCTCACCGTGATCCGCTACACCCGGCTGCGCCCCTTCCTGGTCCGCCTCGGCGACACCGGCGACCTCGCCGCGCTGATCCCCCGCGAGACCCCCGGCAACGGTGGGACGGCCGAGGTGGGAGGCGGCGCGGGCGCACCGTGATCCTCCCGCGCAGTAGGGTGGACTCGCCGTTGCAGTACGACAGTCGACAGTCAAGGGAGCCGGGAGAGTGTCCCGTCAGGTGTTCCTCTACGACCCGCCGGAGCGTTTCGTGGCCGGCACGGTCGGGCTGCCTGGCCGCCGCACGTTCTTCCTCCAGGCGTCCGCGGCCGGGCGGGTCACCAGCGTCGCCCTGGAGAAGACCCAGGTCGCCGCACTCGCCGAACGCATGGACGAACTCCTCGACGAGGTCGTGCGCCGCACCGGGGGCAACGCCCCCGTCCCGGCCATGGCACCCGCCGACATCGCCGACACCGCCCCCCTCGACACCCCCGTCGAGGAGGAGTTCCGGGTCGGCACCATGGCGCTCGCCTGGGACGGCGAGGAGCAGCGCATGATCGTCGAGGCCCAGGCCCTCGTCGAACTCGACGCGGACTCCGAGGAGGACCTCGCCGCGGCCGAGGAACGGATGCTCCAGGACGAGGAGAACGGCCCGCCGATGCTCCGCGTCCGCCTCAGCGGCGCCCAGGCCCGCGCCTTCGCCAAGCGGGCCCTGGACGTGGTCAACGCCGGCCGGCCGCCGTGCCCGCTGTGCAGCCTCCCGCTGGACCCGGAGGGCCACGTCTGCCCCCGCCAGAACGGATACCGCCGCGGAGCATGAGCAGCACCCCCGGGTTCCCGCCGGACACCGAGCTGCTCGCCCGTGGTGAGCTGACCGTGCGCGGACAGGTCCGCGAGGCCTCCAACGCGGTGCTCTACTGCGCGATCGTCCACGAGGGCCGCGAGGCCGCCTGCGTCTACAAGCCGGTCGCGGGGGAGCGCCCCCTGTGGGACTTCCCCGACGGCACCCTCGCCGAGCGCGAGGTCGCCGCGTACGAGCTCTCCGAGGCCACCGGCTGGGGCCTGGTCCCGCCCACGGTGCTGCGGGACGGCCCGTACGGCGAGGGCATGGTCCAGCTCTGGGTCGAGGCCGACCCGGAGGCCCGGCTGCTCGCCCTCACCGAGGACGAGGAGGCGGGCGAGGGCTGGAAGGCGATCGGCCCCGCCGAGGTGGGGGAGGGGCGCACCGCGCTCCTCGTCCACGCCGACACTCCCGAGCTGCGCCGGCTCGCCGTCCTCGACGCGGTGATGAACAACGGCGACCGCAAGGGCGGCCATCTGCTCCCCGGCCCGGGCGGCCGGCTGTACGGCATCGACCACGGGGTCTCCTTCCACGTGGAGGACAAGCTGCGCACGTTGTTGTGGGGCTGGGCCGGCCAGGAGCTGCCCGCCGAGGCCACCGAGGTCCTGACGCGTCTCGGCGGCGCGCTGGCCCCCGGGGCGCCCCTCGCCACCCGGCTGGGGGAACTGCTCACGGCCGCCGAGGTGTCCGCCGTACGGGAGCGGGTGGCGGCGCTGCTGGCGTCCGGGCGGCACCCGGAGCCGTCCGGGCAGTGGCCGGCGATCCCCTGGCCGCCGGTCTAGGAACCGTACGGTTTCGGCCACATGCCTCGGCCCGCCGGAAGCCCCGCCGGACCCCTGGGGGGTGTGCACACACGTCGCTCACCCGCAAGAGCGCATGATCAGACAAGATTCCGGATCCGGTTCGTATCCGGAAGAGCTGTCCGGTTACGCTCGGGTCATGCATGCCTGGCCCGCTTCCGAGGTCCCCGCCCTTCCCGGCAAGGGCCGCGACCTCCGGATCCACGACACCGCGACCGGCGGACGAGTGACCCTCGCCCCCGGTCCCGTCGCCCGTATCTACGTCTGCGGCATCACGCCCTACGACGCGACCCACATGGGTCACGCGGCGACCTACAACGCGTTCGACCTCGTGCAGCGCGTGTGGCTCGACACCAAGCGGCAGGTGCACTACGTCCAGAACGTCACGGACGTGGACGACCCGCTCCTGGAGCGCGCCCTCCGCGACGACATCGACTGGACCGAACTCGCCGAGCGCGAGACCTCCCTCTTCCGCGAGGACATGACCGCCCTGCGGATGCTGCCGCCGCGCCACTACGTCGGCGCGGTCGAATCGATACCCTCCATCATCCCGTTGGTCGAACGGCTCCGGGACAACGGCTCGGCCTACGAGCTCGACGGCGACATCTACTTCTCCGTCGAGGCCGACCCGCACTTCGGCGAGGTCTCGCACTACGACACCGAGCTGATGCGGCACCTCTCCGCCGAGCGCGGCGGCGACCCCGAGCGGTCCGGCAAGAAGAACCCGCTCGACCCGATGCTGTGGATGGCCGCGCGCGAGGGCGAGCCCAGCTGGGACGGCGGCAGCCTCGGCCCCGGCCGCCCCGGCTGGCACATCGAGTGCGTCGCCATCGCCCTCGACCACCTCGGCATGGGCTTCGACGTGCAGGGCGGCGGCTCCGACCTGATCTTCCCGCACCACGAGATGGGCGCCTCGCACGCCCAGACCCTCACCGGCGAGTTCCCCATGGCCAAGGCGTACGTCCACGCCGGCATGGTCGCCCTGCACGGCGAGAAGATGTCCAAGTCCAAGGGCAACCTGGTCTTCGTCTCCGCGCTCCGCCGCGACGGCGTCGACCCGGCCGCCATCCGGCTCGCCCTCCTCGCCCACCACTACCGCGCCGACTGGGAGTGGACCGACCAGGTCCTCCAGGACGCCGTCGCCCGCCTCGACCGCTGGCGCGCCGCCGTCTCCCGGCCGGACGGCCCGTCCGCCGACGCCCTGGTCGAGGAGGTCCGCGAGGCGCTCTCCGACGACCTCGACACCCCGTCCGCGCTCGCCGCGGTCGACCGCTGGGCCGCCCGCCAGGAGGCGGACGGCGGCACCGACGAGTCCGCTCCCGGCCTCGTCTCCCGCACGGTCGACGCGCTGCTCGGCGTGGCCCTGTAACCGCAGGAGAACGAGAGGGAGGGACGGCCTCGGCCGTCCCTCCCTCTTCTCACTCCTCGGTGCCTTCCCCGCCGGACTCCTCCGGCTCCTCCGGCTCCTCGGGCTGCTCCGGCTCCTCGGGCTGCTCCGGCTCCTCGGGCTGCTCCGGCTTCGGCGGACGGGTCCGGCCGCTGCCGGGGTCGCGCAGATACGAGGTGTCCCCGCTCTCCGTCGCCACCCCGGGACCGCCGGGTCCCGGCCCCTGGCCCGGGTCGCGCCGCCGCAGATACCGCTCGAACTCGCGGGCGATCGCCTCGCCAGACGCCTCCGGCAGCTCCGCGGTGTCCCGCGCCTCCTCCAGCGTCTGCACGTACTCGGCGACCTCGCTGTCCTCCGCCGCCAGCTGGTCCACCCCCACCTGCCAGGCGCGCGCGTCCTCGGGCAGTTCTCCCAGCGGGATCCGCAGCCCGATCAGGTCCTCCAGGCGGTTGAGCAGCGCCAGCGTCGCCTTCGGGTTCGGCGGCTGCGACACGTAGTGCGGCACCGCCGCCCAGAGGCTCACCGCGGGCACGCCGGCGTGGGTGCACGCCTCCTGCAGGATGCCGACGATGCCGGTCGGACCCTCGTACCGGGTCTCCTCCAGGTCCATCGTCCGCGCCAGGTCCGGGTCCGAGGTGACGCCGCTGACCGGCACCGGGCGGGTGTGCGGGGTGTCGCCGAGCAGCGCGCCCAGGATCACCACCATCTCCACGCCCAGCTCGTGCGCGAAGCCGAGCAGCTCGTTGCAGAAGGAGCGCCAGCGCATCGAGGGCTCGATGCCCCGGACCAGGACCAGGTCGCGCGGCTTGTCGCCGCCGATCCGGACCACGGAGAGCCGGGTCGTCGGCCAGGTGATCTTCCGGACGCCGTTCTCCAGGAACACCGTCGGACGGTTGACCTGGAAGTCGTAGTAGTCCTCGGCGTCGAGCGCCGCGAAGACCTCGCCCTTCCATTCCCGGTCCAGATGAGCGACCGCGGTGGAGGCGGCGTCGCCGGCGTCGTTCCAGCCCTCGAACGCGGCCACCATGACCGGGTCGATCAGCTCGGGTACCCCCTCGAGCTCGATCACCCAGCGCCTCCTTCTTCGAAGTTCGTGTCGTACGGACCAACCTTACGGCTTCCGGGTCGTCCGACCGCAGCCCTCGGGCACGCCCGAAAACGCGTGCGGCCTTGATCGACTACCCAGGATCGGGGCCCCGCACACGGCACGGGTGAGGGGCGGTCACTCCCTCCCCGGAGTGGACCGCCCCTCGGCTCGTGGCGCCCGTGGCTACTCGGCGCGCAGCATCGCGTCGACCTCGGCGCGGATCTCGTCGGTGGCGAGTCCGCGGATGGTCAGGGTGGTGCGGCGGCGCAGCACGTCGTCGGCCGTCTCGGCCCACTCGTGGTCGCGGGCGTAGGCCACCTGCGCCCAGATCTCCGGGGCGTCCGGGTGGATCCGGCGGGCCAGCTCGGGGTTCTCGTTCGCCATCCGGGCGATGTCGAAGGAGAGCGAACCGTAGTGCGTGGCCAGGTGCTTGGCGGTGTCGGCGGCCATCCGGGGGCCGGGGGCCGGGCCGTCGACGAGCAGCCGGTGGGCGACCGCGTTCGGGTTGGCGATGCCGGGGAGCGGCAGTCGCTTCGGGAGCGTGGAGACCGACTCGTAGTCCTCGCCCAGCGGGTGGCCGGGGAGCGCCTCCAGCTTCTTCATGATGGTGCGGCCGATGTGGCGGAACGTCGTCCACTTGCCGCCGGCGACCGACAGCATCCCGCCGCGGCCCTCGGTGACGACCGTCTCGCGCTTGGCCTTGGAGGTGTCGCCGGGACCGCCCGGGAGCACCCGCAGGCCGGCGAAGGCGTAGGTGATGAGGGAGCGGTCGAGCTGCTGGTCGCGGATGGAGAAGGCGGCCTCGTCCAGGATCTGGGCGGTGTCCTTCTCGGTGACCGCGACCTCGCCCGGGTCGCCCTCGAACTCCTCGTCGGTGGTGCCGAGCAGGAGCATGTCCTCCCAGGGGAGGGCGAAGGTGATCCGGTACTTGTCGATCGGGGTGGCGAGCGCGGCCTTCCACGGGGCGGTCCGCTTGAGGACCAGGTGGGCGCCCTTGGAGAGGCGGATGGAGGGGGCCGCGTTGGGGTCCTCCATCCGGCGCAGGTGGTCGACCCACGGGCCGGTGGCGTTGAGGACGAGCCGCGCGGTGACGCCGAACTCCTCGCCGGACATGCGGTCCCTGAGCTCGGCCCCGGTGACCCGGCCCCGGGTGAAGCGGAGCCCGGTGACCTCGGCGTGGTTGAGGACGACGGCGCCGGCGTCGACGGCCGCGCGGACCGTCATGAGCGCCATGCGGGCGTCGTTCATCTGGTCGTCGCCGTAGACGGCGACGGCCTTGAGGTTGTCGGTGCGCAGCTCGGGCACGTCCTGGGCCGCCTTGGCGGGGGAGAGGAGGTGGCCGACGCCGTCGCCGAAGGCGGAGAGGGCGGAGTACGCGAAGACCCCGGCGCCCAGCTTGGCGGCGCCGTGCGGGCCGCCCTTGTAGACGGGCAGGTAGAAGGTGAGCGGGTTGGACAGGTGGGGGGCGACCTGGCGGGAGACGGCGCGCCGCTCGAAGTGGTTCTCGGCGACGAGCTTCACGGCGCCGGTCTGCAGGTAGCGCAGGCCGCCGTGGAGGAGCTTGGAGGAGGCCGAGGAGGTGGCGCCGGCGAAGTCGCCGGCGTCCACCAGGGCCACCCGCAGACCGGACTGCGCGGCGTGCCAGGCGGTGGAGATGCCCAGGATGCCGCCGCCGATCACCAGGAGGTCGTACGTCGCCTTGGCAAGCTGCTCTCTGGTTTCGGCGCGGGTCGGAAGCGAGCCGGCGGCCGGGTGCGTTCCGAGGGCGGGAACGGTCTGCGGGGTGGTCATCTCGGTCTACTCCTCGTCACTTCTCTTCTTCGAGCCAGCCCATGGAGCGCTCCACGGCCTTGAGCCAGTTCTTGTACTCGCCGTCGCGCTTGTCGGCGTCCATGCGCGGGGTCCACTCCGCGGCACGGCGCCAGTTGGCGCGCAGGGCGTCGGTGTCCGGCCAGAAGCCGACGGCGAGACCGGCGGCGTAGGCGGCACCGAGGCAGGTGGTCTCGGCGACCATCGGGCGCACCACGGGGGCGTCCAGGAAGTCCGAGAGGGTCTGCATCAGCAGGTTGTTGGAGGTCATGCCGCCGTCGACCTTGAGCGCGGTCAGCTCGACGCCGGAGTCCTTGGTCATGGCGTCGGTGATCTCGCGGGTCTGCCAGGCGGTGGCCTCCAGCACGGCACGCGCGATGTGCGCCTTGGTGACGTACCGGGTGAGGCCGGCGATCACACCGCGGGCGTCGGAGCGCCAGTACGGGGCGAAGAGGCCGGAGAAGGCGGGCACGAAGTAGGCGCCGCCGTTGTCCTCGACGGAGGAGGCCAGGGTCTCGATCTCGGCGGCGGACTTGATCAGGCCCATCTGGTCGCGCATCCACTGGACGAGCGAGCCGGTGACGGCGATGGAGCCCTCCAGGGCGTAGACCGGCTTGGCCTCGCCGATCTGGTAGCCGACCGTGGTCAGCAGGCCGCTGTAGGAGTTGATGATCTTGTCACCGGTGTTCATCAGCATGAAGGTGCCGGTGCCGTACGTGGACTTGGCCTCGCCCTCGGCGAAACAGGTCTGGCCGAAGAGGGCGGCCTGCTGGTCGCCGAGCGCGGAGGCGACCGGGACGCCGTCGAGGACGCCGCCCTTGACCGTGCCGTACACCTCGGCGGAGGAGCGGATCTCGGGGAGCACCGCGGCCGGGATGTCGATGGACTGGAGGATGCGCTCGTCCCAGGCCATCTCGTGGAGGTTCATCAGGAGGGTGCGGGAGGCGTTGGTGACGTCGGTGACGTGGACGCCGCCCTGGGTGCCGCCGGTGAGGTTCCAGATGACCCAGGAGTCCATGGTGCCGAAGAGGATGTCACCGCGCTCGGCGCGCTCGCGCAGGCCCTCGACGTTGTCGAGCAGCCAGCGGACCTTGGGGCCGGAGAAGTAGGAGGCGAGCGGGAGGCCGGTCTCGCGGCGGAAGCGGTCCTGGCCGACGTTGCGGCCGAGCTCCTTGCAGAGGCCGTCGGTGCGGGTGTCCTGCCAGACGAGCGCGTTGTGCACGGGCTCGCCGGTGTGCTTGTCCCACATCAGCGTGGTCTCGCGCTGGTTGGTGATGCCGATGGCCTTGACGTCGGCGGCGGTGATGCCGGCCTTGACGACGGCGCCGGCGACGACCTCCTGGACGTTGGTCCAGATCTCGTTGGCGTCGTGCTCGACCCAGCCCGGCTTCGGGAAGATCTGCTCGTGCTCCTTCTGGTCGACCGAGACGATCCGGCCGTCCTTGTCGAAGACGATGCAGCGGGACGAGGTGGTGCCCTGGTCGATGGCGGCGATGAACGGCCCGGCGGTGTGGGCGTCGGTCACGGTGTGCTCCTGGGGAAGTCTGGGAAGGACGGCTCGGGGCTCTGGTGCTGTTCTCGTACGGATCAGGCGAACGCGAGCTTGTAGATACCCGCCGCGAGGGCTCCGCCGACCAGCGGACCGACGACCGGGATCCAGGCGTAGCCCCAGTCGGAGCCGCCCTTGTTCGGCAGCGGCAGCAGGGCGTGCACGACGCGCGGGCCGAGGTCGCGCGCCGGGTTGATCGCGTAACCGGTCGGGCCGCCGAGCGAGAGGCCGATCGAGACCACCACGAAGGCCGTGATGAGGGCGCCGAGGACGCCGAGGCCCTTGCCGCTGTCGTTGAGGCCCTGGGTGAGCACGGCGAGGACGAGCACGACGGTGCCGATGACCTCGGTGGCGAGGTTCTGCCAGGTGTTCCGGATCTCGGGGCCCGTGGAGAAGACGCCGAGCACGGGGCCGGGGCCCTCGACGGGCTTCTCGCCGACCGTCTCCGGGTCGGTGAGGTGGGCCAGGAACTGGCCGTAGTAGGCGACCCAGACCAGGGCGGCGCCGATCATCGCGCCGAGCAGCTGGCCGGCGACGTAGACCGGCACGTCGCCCCACTCGCCGTCCTTGACGGCGATGCCGACGGTGACGGCGGGGTTCAGATGGGCGCCGGAGAGGGAAGCGGTCATGTAGACCGCCGTCATGACGGCGAAGCCCCACCCGAAGGTGATCGCGAGCCAGCCCGCGCCGCGTGCCTTGGAGCTCTTGAGCGTCACGGCGGCGCACACGCCGCCGCCGAGAAGAATGAGTACGGCGGTACCGATGGTCTCGCCGAGGAAGATGTCGGAGCTGGACACCCGCGACTCCTTTGTCCTTCGTCCAGGGGATGGCGAACCCCGGTTCTCCCCGGTGGTCCGCGCCCTCGTGTGAGGGCGTCCACGGCCCTTGGCACTGCCACACTCTAGCGCGTATTGCCGGTAGGTGTTCGACAATGCCGACCGATGAACGGAAGTTTTGCCCCGGGGTTAACAGCGCGTCAAGGGTCTGGGAAACGAAAAACCCGCCGATAACGCGATCGTTACCGACGGGTTCGCTCTCCGTGCGGGCCGGCTCACCGGTCCCGCGGGCGCGGCCTCAGAAGCGGCCCGCCCCCAGGTCCCGGGAGACCGCCCGGGCGCAGTCCCGCACCGCCGCCACCAGCTCCGGGCGCAGCTCCCCGGCCGGACACAGCCGCTCCACCGCCCCGGTGACCGCCACCGCGCCCACCGGCATCCGGCGACGGTCGTGGATCGGCGCCGCCACCGAGGCCACACCCTCCCAGGTCTCCTCCACGTCCGCGGCCCAGCCGCGCGCCCGGGTCATGTCGAGCAGCGACTCGAACTCCTCCAGGCCCGTGACCGTGCGCGGCGTGAACGGCTCCCGCGCCACCTCCACGACCTCGCTGTGCGCCACCGGGTCGTACGCCGACAGCACCTTGCCCAGCGCCGTGGAGTGCAGCGGCTGCATCGCCCCCACCTCCAGGACCTGGCGGCTGTCGTCCGGCCGGAAGACGTGGTGCACGATCAGCACGCCCTGCTGGTGCAGCACCCCCAGGTGCACGCTCTCCCCGCTGGACCGGGCCAGGTCGTCCGTCCACACCAGGGCCCGTGCCCGCAGCTCGTGCACGTCCAGATAGCTGTTGCCGAGCCGCAGCAGCTCCGCCCCCAGCTGATAGCGGCCCGAGGGGGCGTCCTGCTCGACGAAGCCCTCCGCCTGGAGGGTGCGCAGGATGCCGTGGGCCGTGCCCTTGGCCAGCCCGAGCGAGGAAGCGATGTCGGACAGGCCGAGCCGGCGCTCGCCGCCCGCGAGCAGTCGCAGCATGGCCGCCGCCCGTTCAAGCGACTGGATGTTCTTCGCCATCGCCCGGCCCTTCTCCTCACCTATCGCACGCACAATGCTGTTCGACAATGCTGAACACTATCGGTCGATGCCGACCTTGCCTCGCACCTGACAGTGTCCTCGAAGAAGGGGCCTCACCGGGAGTCCTCGCACACAGGATGCCGTCCGCCTTGTGGGATGCCATGTCCGCCCCGGCCGAACGACGGTTACGCTGAGCCCGAGCACCCTGTGCCCAGGGTGCGAAGCCGACAGCCGTCGCAGCCCAGGGAGCCCCTTCATGGCCTCGTTGCCGACCCCTTCCGCCGACAGTCGGAGCCGCGTCGCCGCGCTCCGCGAAGCACTCGCCACCCGCGTCGTCGTCGCCGACGGCGCGATGGGGACCATGCTCCAGGCCCAGGACCCCACCCTCGAGGACTTCGAGAACCTCGAAGGCTGCAACGAGATCCTCAGCCTCACCCGGCCCGACATCGTCGCCTCGGTCCACCGCGAGTACTTCGCCGCCGGCGTCGACTGCGTCGAGACCAACACCTTCGGCGCCAACCACGCGGCCCTCGGCGAGTACGACATCGCCCACCGCGTCCACGAGCTCTCCGTGGCCGGCGCCCGCGTCGCCCGCGACGTCGCCGACGAGTTCACCGCCGCCGACGGGCGCCAGCGCTGGGTCCTCGGCTCCATCGGCCCCGGCACCAAGCTGCCGACCCTCGGCCACGCCCCGTACACCGTCCTGCGCGACGCCTACCAGCAGAACGCCGAGGGCCTCCTCACCGGCGGCGCCGACGCGCTCATCGTCGAGACCACCCAGGACCTCCTCCAGACCAAGGCGTCCGTCATCGGCGCCCGCCGCGCCCTCGACGCGCTCGGCGCCGACGTGCCGCTCGTCGTCTCCGTCACCGTCGAGACCACCGGCACCATGCTCCTCGGCTCCGAGATCGGCGCCGCCCTGACGGCCCTGGAGCCGCTCGGCATCGACATGATCGGGCTCAACTGCGCCACCGGCCCCGCCGAGATGAGCGAGCACCTGCGCTACCTCGCCCGCCACTCGCGCATCCCGCTCTCCGTGATGCCCAACGCCGGCCTGCCCGTCCTCACCTCCGACGGCGCCCACTACCCGCTCTCCCCGGCCGAACTCGCCGACGCCCAGGAGGGCTTCGTCCGCGACTACGGCCTCTCCCTCGTCGGCGGCTGCTGCGGCACCACCCCCGAGCACCTGCGCCAGGTCGTCGAGCGCGTCCGCGGCCTCGCGCCCACCCCGCGCGACCCCCGCCCCGAGCCCGGTGCCGCCTCCCTGTACCAGACCGTCCCGTTCCGGCAGGACACCTCGTACCTCGCCATCGGCGAGCGGACGAACGCGAACGGCTCGAAGAAGTTCCGCGAGGCGATGCTCGAAGGCCGCTGGGACGACTGCGTGGAGATGGCGCGGGACCAGATCCGCGAGGGCGCCCACATGCTGGACCTGTGCGTGGACTACGTGGGCCGGGACGGCGTCGCCGACATGGACGAGCTGGCGGGCCGCTTCGCGACCGCCTCCACCCTCCCCATCGTCCTCGACTCCACCGAGGTCGAGGTGATCCGGGCCGGCCTGGAGAAGCTCGGCGGCCGCGCGGTCATCAACTCGGTCAACTACGAGGACGGCGACGGCCCCGAGTCCCGCTTCGCGAAGGTCACCCGGCTGGCCCAGGAGCACGGCGCCGCGCTCATCGCCCTCACCATCGACGAGGAGGGCCAGGCCCGCACCGTCGAGAAGAAGGTCGAGATCGCGCAGCGGATCATCGCCGACCTCACCGGCAACTGGGGCATCCACGAGTCGGACATCCTCATCGACACCCTGACCTTCACCATCTGCACCGGTCAGGAGGAGTCCCGCAAGGACGGCATCGCGACGATCGAGGCGATCCGCGAGCTGAAGCGCCGCCACCCGGACGTCCAGACCACCCTCGGTCTGTCGAACATCTCCTTCGGCCTCAACCCGGCCGCCCGCATCCTGCTCAACTCGGTCTTCCTCGACGAGTGCGTGAAGGCCGGCCTGGACTCCGCCATCGTCCACGCCTCGAAGATCCTCCCGATCGCCCGCTTCGACGAGGAGCAGGTCACCACCGCCCTCGACCTGATCTACGACCGGCGCGCCGAGGGCTACGACCCGCTCCAGAAGCTGATGGCCCTCTTCGAGGGCGCCACCGCCAAGTCCCTCAAGGCCGGCAAGGCCGAGGAGCTGGCCGCGCTGCCGCTGGAGGAGCGCCTCAAGCACCGGATCATCGACGGCGAGAAGAACGGCCTGGAGGCCGACCTCGACGAGGCCCTCACCACCACCCCGGCCCTCGACATCGTCAACAACATCCTCCTCGACGGCATGAAGGTCGTCGGCGAGCTCTTCGGCTCCGGCCAGATGCAGCTGCCGTTCGTGCTCCAGTCCGCCGAGGTCATGAAGACCGCGGTGGCCTACCTGGAGCCGCACATGGAGAAGACGGACGCCGACGGGAAGGGCACGATCGTGCTCGCCACCGTCCGCGGCGACGTCCACGACATCGGCAAGAACCTCGTCGACATCATCCTCTCCAACAACGGCTACAACGTCGTCAACATCGGCATCAAGCAGCCGGTCTCCGCCATCCTCGAAGCCGCCGAGGAGCACAGGGCGGACGTCATCGGCATGTCCGGTCTCCTCGTGAAGTCCACCGTGATCATGAAGGAGAACCTGGAGGAGCTGAACCAGCGCGAGCTGGCCGCCAAGTACCCGGTCATCCTCGGCGGCGCCGCCCTCACCCGCGCCTACGTCGAGCAGGACCTCCACGAGATCTACCAGGGCGAGGTCCGCTACGCCCGCGACGCCTTCGAGGGCCTGCGCCTCATGGACGCCCTCGTCGCCGTCAAGCGGGGCGTCCCCGGGGCCATACTCCCCGAGCTGAAGCAGCGTCGGGTCGCCAAGGGCACCGCCGCCCTCCAGGTCGACGAGCCCGAGCCCGGCGGCCGCTCCGACGTGGCCACCGACAACCCCGTCCCCACCCCGCCCTTCCAGGGCACCCGCGTCGTCAAGGGCATCCCGCTCAAGGACTACGCCTCCTGGCTGGACGAGGGCGCCCTCTTCAAGGGGCAGTGGGGCCTCAAGCAGAACCGGGCCGGCGACGGACCGACGTACGAGGAGCTGGTGGAGACCGAGGGCCGGCCCCGCCTGCGCGGCTGGCTGGAGCGCCTGCACACCGAGAACCTCCTGGAGGCGGCCGTCGTCCACGGCTACTTCCCGTGCGTCTCCAAGGGCGACGACCTGATCATCCTCGACGACGCCGGCAACGAGCGGACCCGCTTCACCTTCCCCCGCCAGCGCCGCGGCCGCCGCCTCTGCCTCGCGGACTTCTTCCGTCCCGAGGAGTCCGGCGAGACCGACGTCGTCGGCCTCCAGGTCGTCACCGTCGGCTCCAGGATCGGCGAGGCCACCGCCGAGCTCTTCGCCGCCGACTCCTACCGCGACTACCTGGAGCTGCACGGCCTCTCCGTGCAGCTGGCCGAGGCCCTCGCCGAGTACTGGCACGCGCGCGTGCGCGCCGAGCTGGGCTTCGGCGGCGAGGACCCGGCGAACGTCCAGGACATGTTCGACCTCAAGTACCGCGGTGCCCGCTTCTCCCTCGGCTACGGCGCCTGCCCCGACCTGGAGGACCGGGCGAAGATCGCCGAACTGCTCCGGCCGGAGCGGATCGGCGTGCACCTCTCCGAGGAGTTCCAGCTCCACCCGGAGCAGTCCACCGACGCCATCGTCCTCCACCACCCCGAGGCGAAGTACTTCAACGCCAGGTGACCGCCCGTGGCCCACGGGTGACCACTCGCCGAAGCCCGGGCGCAAATCACAGCGCCCGAGGTGATCGCGACGTACACTTGTCGGTCCAGTGCAGGCCGGTCCTCCTCCCCGTACCGGGGGTGGGGGCCGGCCTTTCCGTCCCTCCATGGAGGTGTGCCGGATGACCAGTACGGTCCCCGCGTCCCTGTTCCGCGCCAACGGAAGCTCCGCCCTGCAGGCGGTCTTCCTCGACATGGACGGGACCCTCGTCGACACCGAGGGCTTCTGGTGGGACGCGGAGGTCGAGGTCTTCGCCGGCCTCGGACACCGGCTCGACGAGGCCTGGAAGGACATCGTGGTCGGCGGTCCCATGACCCGCAGCGCCGGCTACCTGATCGAGTCCACCGGCGCCGACATCACCCTCGACGAGCTGACCGTGCTGCTCAACGAGAAGTTCGAGCAGCGCATCGCGCGCGGCGTGCCGCTCATGCCCGGCGCCGAGCGGCTCCTCGCCGAACTGGCCCGGCACGCCATCCCCACCGCCCTCGTCTCCGCCTCCCACCGGCGGATCATCGACCGCGTCCTGGAGTCCGTCGGCCGCGACCGCTTCCACCTCACCGTCGCCGGTGACGAGGTCACCCGCACCAAGCCGCACCCGGAGCCCTACCTGACCGCCGCGCACGGCGTCGGCGCCGACCCCGCCCTGTGTGCCGTCATCGAGGACACCGCGACCGGTGTCGCCGCCGCCGAGGCGGCCGGCTGCCGGGTCGTCGCCGTGCCGTCCGTCGCGCCGATCCCCGCCCTGCCCGGCCGGGTCGTGGTCCGCTCCCTGGAAGAGGTCGACGTGCCCTTCCTCCGGACGCTGATCTCGGGAATCTGAGCTTTATCTGAGCTTTTCCGCGGCCTCCCCGGGACCTTCCCGGGGAGGCCGCGGGCTTTCCCCCACCTAATTGATCCAGGCCACCCCTCGAATTCCGGCCGCGTGACCTTGGTCACCCAGCGTGCTCGCCGAAGGGTGACCCGCCCCCGTTCCATGCCCGGAATGCGGACGTCCGCCGCCCCTTTGTGTCCCGTTTCGCTCGCTCCCGTCCGCCTCGCGCACCGCATGACTATCGAGGGGGACGCATTCATGGTCACCCTGCGATTACCCCTCCATCGGCCACCCCGTCCGGCCGCGGCGGCGCCGCCCACTAATCTTTCGCGAGTACTTCGCCGCAATCACCGCGTGCACCGGCGCATACCCAAGTCGCCGAGAACACAGGAACGATCGCAACTTCCCGGCCCGATCGCTCCCGCCCCGACCGGGCGGCCGGCGGCGGAGTGTCGTCATGACCGCTTTACCCCAGGCCGGCTGAGGAGAACGTCCCTTGATGAACCGCAAGACCTTGGTGCTGCCGGCCGTGGCCGGACTGCTCGCCCCTCTGCTCGCCGCCTGCGGCACGGGGGAGGACGCCAGAGCCATCGTCGTCGGAACCACCGACCAGTTCGTCGCCACCGAGGAGGCACCCGCCCCCCTCGACCCGGCCTACGCCTACGACACCGGCGCCTGGAACATCCTCCGCCAGACCGTGCAGACCCTGGTCCACGTCCCCCGAGGCGGCGGCCGGCCCGTCCCCGAGGCCGCCGAGACCTGCGCCTTCTCCGACACCGCCAGCGAGAGCTACCGCTGCGTCCTGCGCGCCGGCCTCACCTTCGCCGACGGCACCCCCGTCACCGCCGAGGACGTCAAGTACTCCATCGACCGGGTCCGGAAGATCAAGTCCGACAACGGCGCCGCCGCCCTCCTGTCGACCGTCGACACCGTCGAGACCAAGGGCGACCGCGAGGTCGTCTTCCACCTCAACGCCCCCGACGCCACCTTCCCGTACAAGCTCTCCACCCCCGTCGCCGGCATCCTCAGCAAGGACAAGTACGCCGCCGACAAGCTCCGCGAGGGCTTCGAGGTGGACGGCTCCGGGCCCTACACCCTCAGGACCGAGCGGAACGGCGACCAGGCCACCCGCTTCGTCTTCTCCCGCAACCCCCGCTACAAGGGCGACATCACGCCCCGCAACGAGCAGGTCGAACTCCGCGCCTACGCCGACGCCGGCGCCATGGGCAAGGCCCTGGAGGGCAAGGACATCGACATGATGGCCCGCTCCCTCTCCCAGCAGCAGATCCGCGACCTCACCGAGAGCCCCTCCGACGGCATCCGCGTCTCCGAGGTCCCCGGGCTGGAGATCCGCTACCTCGGCTTCAACACCAAGGCCCCCGGCGTCGAGGAGAAGGCCGTCCGTCAGGCCATGGCCGCCGTCGTCGACCGGGGCGCCCTCGTCAACCGGGTGTACGGCCCCACCGCCGAGCCGCTCTACTCGCTCATCCCCACCAGCATCAGCGGCCACGCCACCCCCTTCTACGAGGAGTACGGCGAGGGCGACCGCGACCGCGCCGCCGCCATCCTCCGCAAGGCCGGCGTGAAGACCCCGGTCAAGCTCACCCTCAACTACACCACCGACCACTACGGCGCCGAGACCGCCGAGGAGTTCGCGACGCTGAAGAACCAGCTCATCGCGAGCGAACTCTTCGACGTCACCGTCAAGGGCACCGCCTGGTCCGAGTTCCGCCCCGCCCAGCGCCGAGGCGACTACGCCGTCTACGGCCTCGGCTGGTTCCCCGACTACCCGGACCCGGACAACTACGTCGCGCCCTTCCTCGACAGCGACAACTTCCTCGGCACCCCGTACGTCAACAAGACCGTCCGGGACCAGCTCATCCCGCGGTCCCGCCGAGAGGCCGACCGCACCGCCGCGAGCCCCGACTACCACCGGATCCAGAAGATCGTCGCTCAGGACGTGCCCGTCCTGCCGCTCTGGCAGGGCAAGCAGTACGTCGCCGCCCGCGACGACATCAACGGTGTCGAGTACGCCCTCAACACCTCTTCGGACCTGCTGCTCTGGGAGCTGAGCCGCGGCACCACCGCCTGACCCCTTCGTTGTACCGGCCGCGCGGCCGCGCGCGGCCGGCCTGGCAAGAGATCACGAGGCAAGTTCTGTGAAGACGCACCACAAGTGGCTGACCGCCCCGCTCGCCGCGGGCCTCTCCGCCGCCCTCCTCGGCGGCTGTGGCACCGAGCAGGGCGCGGGCTCCGGCACCGCCGGCGGCATCCGGGTCGGCATGTCCGACGAGATCATGGCCACCGACCCGGCCGCCGGTTACGACCCCGGCTCCTGGCTGCTGTTCAACAACGTCTTCCAGTCCCTCCTCGCCTTCCCCAAGGGCGGCTCCCTGCCCGAGCCCGAAGCCGCCGACAAGTGCGGCTTCGACCCCGGCAGCACCGTCTACACCTGCACGCTCCGCCCCGGCCTGAAGTTCTCCAACGGCAACCCGCTCACCTCCGAGGACGTCAAGTTCTCCTTCGAGCGCGCCCTGAGGATCGCCGACCCCTCCGGCCCGGCGCCGCTGCTCTCCACCATCGACACCATCGAGACCCCCGACGAGCGGACCGTCGTCTTCCGTCTCAAGGTCCCGGACGCCACCTTCCCCAGCAAGATCGCCTCCGGCGCCGGCTCCATCGTCGACCACCGCGAGTACCCCGCCGACGCGCTCCGCACCGACGGCAAGGCCGTCGGCTCCGGCCCGTACAAGCTGGACTCCTTCGGCGACACCGAGGCCGCCTTCTCCGCCAACTCCGGCTACCAGGGCACCGCCGAGCGGCGCAACGACAAGATCACCCTCAAGCTCTACCGGGGCGACCGCTCGGCCCTCGCCAAGGCCTTCGCCGACGGCGACGTCGACATCGCCTACCGAGGCCTCTCCGCCGCCGACATCTCCACCCTGGAGACCTCCGGCGCCGACCGCGACGTCCAGGTCGTCCAGGGCGGCAGCGCCGAGGTCCAGCACCTCGTCTTCAACATGAAGGACCCGGTCGCCGGCAAGCTCGCCGTCCGCAAGGCGATAGCCCACCTCGTCGACCGCGACGCCCTCGTCGAGGACGTCTACAAGTCGACCGCCACGCCGCTCTACTCGATCGTCCCGGCCGGCATCAACGGCCACAACACCGCCTTCTTCGACACCTACGGCGCCCCCGACCCGGCCAAGGCGAAGCAGGTGCTGCGCGCCGCCGGCATCAAGGGCAAGGTCACCCTGACCCTCTGGTCCACCCCCAGCCGCTACGGCCCCTCCACCGACGCCGAGCTCAAGGCCATCGCCGCCCAGCTCAACGCCAGCGGCCTCTTCGCCGCCGACGTCAAGTCCGTCCCCTTCGACCAGTACGAGGAGGACATCGCCGCCGGCAAGTACGGCGTCTACGTCAAGGGCTGGGTCCCCGACTACCCCGACGCCGACAACTTCACCGCCCCGTTCTTCGGCGAGGGCAACGTCCTCGCCAACCACTACGAGAACAAGGCGATCACCGGCACCCTCCTGCCGAAGACCGCCGCCACCGCCGACCGCTCCGCCACGGACGAGGAGTACGGCGCGATCCAGGACGCCGTCGCCGAACAGCTGCCGCTCCTCCCGCTCTGGCAGGGCAAGCAGTACGCCGTCACCCGCGACGGCGTCACCGGCCTCGAATGGACCCTCGACGCCTCGACCGTCTTCCGCTTCTGGGAGATCCGCAAGAGCTGACCCCCGTCCCCCGGGTACGGCGGAGGGCCCGGCG
>NZ_JBHTST010000132.1:0-24858 GCF_042794995.1 Streptomyces sp. NPDC056503 | reverse complement strand
CGCCCGGTTACATTCCGAACCCGGAAGCTAAGCCTTTCAGCGCCGATGGTACTGCAGGGGGGACCCTGTGGGAGAGTAGGACGCCGCCGAACAATTTTTAGCCTCAACCCCCGGACTTCGTCCGGGGGTTGAGGCATTTTTGCGTTCTAGGCTGTGCTTATGCGCTACGACCTGGTCATCTTCGACAACGACGGCGTGCTCGTCGACAGTGAGCCGCTCTCCAACCGGTTGCTCGCCGGCTATCTCACCGAGCTCGGTCACCCCACCACGTACGAGGACTCCCTCCGTGACTACATGGGGGCCGCCACCCACCGGGTGCACGACCTCGTCCTCGAACGGAGCGGGCAGCGGCTGCCCGAGGACTTCGACACCACCTTCCACGCGCGGGTCTTCGCCGCCTTCCAGGAGGAGCTGGAGCCGGTGGAGGGCGCGGCGGAGGTGGTGAAGCGACTGGTCGCCGAGGGGGTCGCGTACTGCGTGGCCTCCTCCGGGAGCCACGAGCGGATCCGGGTCGGGCACCGGAAGACGGGGCTCGACGCCTGGTTCCCCGAGGAGATCGTCTACAGCGCCGAGGACGTGGGGCGGGGGAAGCCGGCGCCGGACCTCTTCCTCCACGCGGCCGCGCGGAGGGGCGTGGCGCCCGAGCGGTGCGTCGTCGTCGAGGACAGCCGGCTGGGCGTGCAGGCGGCCGTGGCGGCCGGGATGGACGTCTACGGGTTCACCGCGATGACGCCGGAGTCCCGGCTGACCGGGGCGAAGGGCTTCTTCTCTCGGATGGAGGAGCTGCCCGGCATTTTGGGTCTGTGATCCATCTACCCATCGGTAGGTCACGGGCCTACGCTGTGCCGCCATGACCGATGTACGGCTGAGGCGGGGGCGGGGCTCCCTGGCCCTGAGTTTCTTCGTCCAGGGCGTGGCCTTCGCCCTGCTCGTGACCCGCATACCCGGGATCCAGGACCGGTACGGGATCTCCGACGGGCTGCTGCCCCTCTTCCTGGCCGCGGTGCCGATCCTCGCCGGCGTGGCGAGCGTGGCGACCGAGAAGGTCGTGGCCCGGGTGGCGCCCTCGCGGGTGCTGCGGTGGTCGCAGCCCGTGGTGCTGCTGGCGCTGCTGGGTGTGGGCGCGGGGGACACGCTGTGGATGGCCGCCGTGGCGCTCGGGCTGTTCGGGCTCGCGGTCGGCGCGCTCGACGCCTCCATGAACATGCTGGGGGTGAGCCTCCAGCGGACGTACGGCCGGAGCATCATGCTCGGGTTCCACGCCGCGTACAGCCTCGGCGGGATCGCCGGCGCCTCGCTCGCCTGGGTGGGGGCGCACTGGCACCTGTCGCTGTTCTGGTCGTACCTGCCGGTGGTCGTGGTGCTGGCGCCGGCGGCGTACCTCGGCAGCCGGTGGTACGTGGACGGCAAGGCGGCCCCGGGCGGCGGTCCGGAGGCGAGGGGCGGGGCGCTGTCGTTCAGGCTGCTGCTGCCGCTGTGCCTGGTGATGACCTTCGCGTACATCGGTGACTCGACGGTCTCCAACTGGTCGGCGAAGTACCTCCAGGACGTGCTCGGGAGTTCGGAGGAGGCGGCGACCGTCCCGTACAACGCGTACATGGTGACGACGCTGCTGGGGCGGACCGTGGGCGACCTGGGGGTGCGGTACTTCGGGGCTTCGGTGGTCGTGCGGGCCGGGGCGGTGCTCGCGGCGTGCGGGTTCGCGCTGGTGGCGCTGGCGCCGTCGGCGTGGGTGGGCATCGTGGCCTTCACGGTGCTCGGGCTCGGGTTGAGCGTGATCGTGCCGCAGACCTTCGCGGCGGCGGGGCGGCTCTTCCCGGAGAACAGCGACGCGGCCGTCGCGCGGCTCAACGTCTTCAACTACGTCGGCTTCCTCGTCGGCTCGCCGCTCGTGGGGGCGCTCGGGGACGCGTGGAGCTACCGGGGGGCCATGGTGGTGCCGATGGTGCTCGTCCTGGTGACGGTGGTGTACGCCACGTCGTTCGGCGCGCGGGAGGCCCGATACGGTGGCGGTCATGAGCGGCCGCGCACTGTTGATGTGGGATGAAGCTGTCACGGGGTACGACTTCGGGCCCCAGCACCCGATGGACCCGGTGCGGCTCGCACTGACCATGGGGCTGGTCCGGGCCTTCGGGCTCGACCGGGTGGTGGACGTGGTGGCGGCGAAGCCGGCCGGGGACTCGACGCTGCGGCTCGTGCACCGCGAGGACTACGTGGCCGCCGTGAAGGCGGCGTCCGCGGACCCGCGCCACGCCGACCAGGCGTACGGGCTGGGGACGGTCGACGATCCGGCGTTCGAGGGGATGCACGAGGCCTCCGCGCTGATCGCCGGACAGTCGGTGGCGGCGGCGGAGGCCGTGTGGCGGGGCGAGGCGCAGCACGCCGTGAACTTCGCCGGCGGGCTGCACCACGCGATGCCGGGCGGTGCGGCCGGGTTCTGCATCTACAACGACGCCTCGCTCGCCATCGCCCGGCTCCTGGAGCTGGGGGTGGAGCGGGTCGCGTACGTGGACGTCGACGTGCACCACGGGGACGGGGTGCAGGCGGCGTTCTGGGAGGACCCCCGGGTCCTGACGGTCTCCCTGCACGAGCATCCGCGGACGCTGTTCCCGCAGACCGGCTGGCCGGAGGAGACCGGGGCGCCGGGGCCCGGCGAGGGCGGCGCGGTGAACGTGGCGCTGCCGGCCGGGACCGGGGACGCGGGCTGGCTGCGGGCCTTCCACGCGGTGGTGCCCGAGCTCCTCGCCGACTTCCGGCCGCAGGTGCTGGTGACCCAGCACGGGGCGGACACCCACTTCGACGACCCGCTGGCCCATCTGGCGGTGTCGCTGGACGCGCAGCGGGCCGTGCAGGAGGCGTGCCACGAGCTGGCGCACACGTACGCGGACGGCCGGTGGGTGGCGCTCGGCGGCGGTGGATACGCGGTGGTCGACGTCGTACCGCGGTCGTGGACGCATCTGGTGGGGATCGCGGCGCACGCACCCGTGGCACCCGAGACGGTGGTGCCGTCCTCGTGGCGGGACGAGGTGTACGCGCGGACGCGGCAGCTGGGGCCGGGGCGGATGACCGACGGGCGGTGGCCGGTGGACTTCCGCGACTGGACGGCGGGTTACGACCCCGCGGACCGGCTGGACCAGGCGGTGCTCGCGACCCGGAAGGCGGCCTTCCCGCTGCGGGGCCTGCTCGCCTGAGCGGCATGCCCTGTCACGCCGGGGGTTGTTACGCCAACTGTGCGGCGCACAGCGGTTTTTGACGTTCGGGCAGTGACGATCCGGCAGCATCGGAAGGGTGTTGAGTACCGGGGCGCTGCGGGCGCATCTGTTGGCGGCGGGGTTGGCGGGCACGGTGGCGACCTCGCGGGAGGAGAGTCTGCGGAGTTACCGGCTCTTCGCGGCGCGGGACCCTCGGGTGACGCTGGGGCTGGTGCCGGCCGGAGGCTGGGGCGAGGCCGAGCTGCTGAGGCTGATGGCGGAGAAGTGCGGGGTGTCGGGGGATCCGGCGCACCGCTCGGGGCCGGACGTGATCGATCCGGAGCGGACGCTGCGGGGGCTGGACGCCTTCGCCGGGAGGCTCGCGGCGGCGGCGGCGCGGCGGGCTCCGGTGCTGTTCGGGACGGGGCATCCGCACCGGCTGCTCGGTTTCTACGTCGCTCTCGCAGACGCCCTGTCGGCGGTGGGATGTGACGTACTCACCCCGGCGCAGGGGCGATGTGTCGACATAACGACCCGGTTCGGTCTACGCACGTACGCCCTCGACTACGTACGCGGAGTCGCGTTCGTACGGGAGGCGGGGCCGTCGGAGGGCGGGCGCGTGCAGGGGGCGCACTCCCACTCGGCACTGCCGGTGCGGGCCGCGCTGGAGAGCGCGGCGGAGGCCGGCGGGCCGCTGCCGGAGCTGGTCGTGGGGGACCACGGCTGGGTCTGCGGTGCTGGTCAGCTGGGTGTCGAGGCGATCGGGCTGGCCGACACGGACGACCCGGCGCTCTTCGTGGGCGAGGCCGAGGGGCAGGTGGCGGTGGCCGTCCCGCTGGATGACGGGGTGCCCTCGGCGTACTACCGTCCCCTCACGCGCTATGTACTCAATCGAGCGTGTCTGTCACGGTAAACGGGCGATAGGGGCTCCTCTTCCCCACTCGTACCACCCGCCCCTACTCTGATTCGTGAGCGTTCGACGACGAAGAGTCACCGGAGGGGAAGCCGGTGGGCGTCGCGGCGGAAGGTACAGGTGGGTCATGGCTGCTGGCGATCGGCCTCTCAACGAGGTCAAGTTCCTGACCGTGGCGGAAGTCGCCGCGGTGATGCGCGTCTCGAAGATGACCGTGTACCGCTTGGTGCACAGCGGTCATCTGCCGGCGATCCGGGTGGGCAGGTCCTTCCGGGTCCCGGAGCAGGCGGTGCACGCGTACCTGAGGGAGTCGTACGTGGGGGTGGGGACCGCGTAGCGGGCGCGCGGTCGACCTCCGGCCGAACGGCCGGTGAGCCGCGTCCGGCCCTCGGATTACTCGTGCGGTGCCAGGGGCGGTAGGCTAACCCCTCGTAGGTCGTGTGGGCCCAGACGCCCCGCACCAGTGAGAAGAAGTGAGCGAGGGTAGTCGTGGGCTCTGTTATCAAGAAGCGGCGCAAGCGGATGGCCAAGAAGAAGCACCGCAAGCTGCTCAAGCGCACGCGCGTTCAGCGTCGCAACAAGAAGTAAGCGGCGGCCGCGCGAGCGGTTTCCCGTGCGTGGAAAGACGTGGCTCCTCACCTTCCCAGGTGAGGGGCCACGTTTTCATTGCGCCGAAACCCTCAGGCGCTACGGTGGCGGCTACGGGTAAGAACGGACGGAAGTTCGGACGGAAGGCGCTGATCTTGGGCAAGGTCGTGCTCGTCACCGGTGCCGCCCGGCATCTGGGGGGCCGTTTCGTGCGGCGGATCCAGCGGGACCCGGAGGTGGAGCGGGTGGTGGCCGTGGACGCGGTCGAGCCCGGGCACGCGCTGGGGGCCGCCGAGTTCGTCCGGGCGGACATCCGCAGGCCGGCCATCGCCAAGGTGCTCGCGGAGCACGAGGTGGACACGGTGGTGCACCTCGACGTGACGGGGACGGCGCTGGGCGCCGGCGGCCGGACGTCGGTCAAGGAGACCAACGTCATCGGCACCATGCAGCTGCTCGGGGCCTGCCAGAAGTCGCCGCGGGTCGGACGGCTGGTGGTGAAGTCCAGTACGACCGTGTACGGCTCCGCGCCGCGCGATCCGGCGGTCTTCACGGAGACGACGCCGGCGAAGTCGCTGCCGAGCGGCGGTTTCGCGAAGGACGCCGTCGAGGTCGAGGGGTACGTACGGGGCTTCGCCCGGCGGCGGCCGGACGTGGCGGTCTGCGTGCTGCGGTTCGCGAACATCCTGGGGCCGCGGGTGGAGTCCCCGCTGACCGAGTACCTGTCGCTGCCGGTGATGCCGACGGTCCTGGGGTACGACCCGCGGTTGCAGTTCGTCCACGAGGACGACGTGATCGACGTGCTGCGGCTCGTGGCGCACGAGCCGCGCCGGGCGTCGCTGAACAGCGGCACCTTCAATGTGGCGGGCGACGGGGTGCTGCTGCTCTCGCAGTGCGCGCGGCGGCTCGGGCGGCCGACGGTGCCGGTGCTGCTGCCGGCGGTGACCTGGGTGGGGTCGGCGCTGCGGACGGTGGGGCTCACCGATTTCGCGCCCGAGCAGATCCGGCTCCTCACGCACGGGCGGGTCGTCTCGACCGTGCAGCTGCGGGAGGTGCTGGGGTTCCGGCCGCGGTACTCGACGGCGGAGGCGTTCGCGGACTTCGCGGCGAGCCGGGGGCCGGGTCTCCTGCCTCCGGAGCGGCTCGCGGGGGCGGTGGACCGGCTGGCCGGCCGGATCGCCCCGGAGGCGTGCCCGACCCCCTCTCACGACTCTCACGACGGTGCCTGAGGAGCAGCGACAGCGATGGCGGACGCCAAGGTGATTCCTTTCGACGACGACCGTTCGCGGGCCCGGCGGCGGCCGGGCCGGCCCGAGGAGCCGTCCGGTGCCGGGGCCGGTCCGGCGGCGGTACGGGAGCTGCCGGGGGCGGCGCGGGAGCCGGTCCCCGTGCCGGAGCCGCGGCCGGAGCAGGAGCCGGCACCGGACGAGCCCGCCGCCGAGGCGGCCGGCTGGGAGCGGCGGCTGGCGGGCGGGCTCGCGTTCCTGCGGCGGCGGGTGACGGGCGAGTACGAGGTCGACGAGTTCGGGTACGACGCCGAGCTGACCGACCAGGTGCTGATGTCGCTGCTGCGCCCGCTGTACGAGAAGTACTTCCGGGTGGAGGTGAAGGGCGTCGAGAACATCCCGGAGAAGGGCGGGGCGCTGATCGTCGCCAACCACTCCGGGACGCTTCCGCTGGACGGGCTGATGATGCAGGTCGCGGTGCACGACCACCATCCGGCGGGCCGGCATCTGCGGCTGCTCGCGGCGGACCTGGTCTTCATGCTGCCGGTGGTCAACGAGCTGGCCCGGAAGGCGGGGCACACGCTCGCGTGCGCGGAGGACGCGGAGCGGCTGCTGCGGGCCGGGGAGGTCGTCGGCGTGATGCCGGAGGGCTTCAAGGGGATCGGGAAGCCGTTCTCGGAGCGGTACAAGCTCCAGCGGTTCGGCCGGGGCGGGTTCGTCTCGACGGCGCTGCGGGCGGGGGTGCCGATCGTGCCCTGCTCGATCGTGGGCGCCGAGGAGATCTACCCGATGATCGGGAACGCGAAGACGCTGGCGCGGCTGCTCGGTCTGCCGTACGTGCCGGTGACGCCGACCTTCCCGTGGCTGGGGCCTCTGGGGATGCTGCCGCTGCCGACGAAGTGGACGATCCAGTTCGGGGAGCCGATCCCGACGGAGGGATATCCGCCGGAGGCGGCGGAGGATCCGATGCTGATGTTCAACCTGACCGACCAGGTGCGGGAGCAGATCCAGCACACGCTGTACAAGCTGCTGGTGCAGCGGCGGTCGGTGTTCTTCTGAGTCCTTGGCGCATGGAAGAAGGGGCGCCCCCCGTCCGTGGGGGCGCCCCTTCTCCTTGTCAGCGAGCGTCCTCGCTGTCGATGCCGAGGCCTGGAAGGAGGCCCGGCAGGAGTGGCGGGATGGTGACGTCGGGGGGTGTGGGTGTCACCTGCTGGTCCTCGGGGGCGGTGGGGGTGCCCGTCGGGTCCGGCAGGAGGCCGCCGGTGTTGCCGCCGAGGAGTCCGTCGTCCTCGGGGGAGGTGGTGCCTGTCTCGGCGCCCGGGCTCGGGGTGGTGCCGGTGCCGGTGTTCCCGCCGGTGCCCGCGCCCTGGGTGGTGCCGGAGGGGCGGGGGGTGGTGGCGGAGTGGCCGTCCTGGGTGGGGGTGCCCTGGGTGGCCGGGGGCTGCTGGGTGCCCGTGCCCTGCTGGTTCTGCCGGGCGGTGGGGCTGCTGCTGGAGCCGCCGGGGTCGGCCGCGCCCTTCTCGAGGGTGCGGGGCAGCATCGACTGGAGCGGCTCGACCTCCTGGTCTATGGCGTCGAAGACGCCGCTGACCTCTTCGCCGACGTCCGTGAGCTGGACGGGGAGGCGGTCGCGCAGGCCCTTCCAGGTGTCGCGGTGGGCCTGGGCGAAGGAGTTCAGCCGGGCCATGGGGGCGATCTCGCCGTCCCGGTCGTAGGCCTGGCGGAGCAGTCGGTGGCCCTCCTCGGCGTCGTGCTTCATGCCGCCGAGGGCGCGCCGGATCTCGCTGAGGGACTCGTGGTCGAGGTCGCCGGAGCGGGCGCGCTCCATGAGGCGGCGGGCCTCGCTCAGCCGGGTGGACGCCTGGTCGAGGTAGATGCCCCCGCGGTCGGCGTCGTCGTCGGCCATGCCCAGCTTGAGGTCCTCCATGCCCCGCTTGAGTCCGTAGAGCGAGTCGCCGGGGAGGGCGTCGGAGCTGGCGGCGGCGACGCCACCGAACGCTCCGGCCGCCACGCCGACCGTGAGGCCGCCGGCGGCGAGCCCCTTGGTCCAGCGACTGCGCGGGCGGAGTTTACGCAGGGGGGAGGCCCGGTGGGCCCCCCGTGCGCTCCGCTGCTCCGGGACGGCGGGGCCTGCGGCGGCCGTCCCCTGGGCGAACATCGCCTCCATGGCGGCGACGAGCTGGGCTCGCTGCACCACCTTGACCTCGGGGTCGAGTTCCGGTTTCGGCAGGTCGCCGAGTCCGCTCGCCAAGGCCAACAGCCGTCCCCGGTCGCCCGTGTCGGCCGGGGCGTCGGGCCGGTCGGCCGCCTCGCCCTCGGGCGTCCGGTCCTCCAGGGCCTGGGCGAAGGCGTTCGCCCGCCGGTGCACGTTCGCGATCACTGGCGGCACCTCCTCTCGTCATGACGTTCGACTCCCCAAGGGGTCCGGAAGGTTGCCCGCCTTGAGCGGATCCACACGAACGAGTGAGGACCCGCAGGCAGGGCGTGACCACAGGGAGCCTGCATTTCGCACAACGAGCGGCGCGGCACTTGGGTTACGCGCGAAAGATGATCGGACCAGTGCGTCATCGATGCGTCACCGACTGTGATGTGAGGCGGGCAGTGGTGGCGTGGGGGGAGAGATATGGGTGAGGGGGACAAGTGACTTCATGGGGGAGGCGACGGGGGTGGGTAGGGGGGGTGGGTGCGGGGAGGGGGTGGCGGCGGTCGGCGGCCCGGGGTCAGCGGGCGTCTTCGGGCAGGAGTCGGGCCAGGGTGCGGACGGCCCGGTACTGGAGGGTCTTGATGGCGCCCTCGTTCTTCCCCATGACCCGCGCGGTCTCGGCGACCGAGAGGCCCTGGAGGAAGCGGAGGGTGACGCACTCCTGCTGTTGGGGGTTGAGACGGCGGACGGCGTCGAGGAGCGCGGCGTTGGAGAGGGACTCGAGGACCGAGTCCTCCGGGCTGCGCTCGACCTCGTTGGCGTCGAGCATCTCGCCGGTGGTGACCTCCAGCCGGAAGCGGCTGGACTTGAAGTGGTCGGCGACCAGGTTGCGGGCGATGGTGACGAGCCAGGCGCCGAAGTCGCGGCCCTGCCAGGTGAAGGTGGAGATGCGGCGGAGGGCGCGCAGGAAGGTCTCGCTGGTGAGGTCCTCCGCCGTCGCCTTCCCGCCGACGCGGTAGTAGATGTAGCGGTAGACGGTGTCGCTGTACTGGTCGTACAGCCGGCCGAAGGCCTCGGCCTCGCCCGCCTGGGCGCGCTCGACCAGATCCATCATCCGGGCGCTGTCGCTGTCGGCGGTGGGGCGTCGGGCGGCGGTCGAGTTGCCGGCGCCGCCGCGCGCGCCCCGTCTGCCGACGGCGGCACCGCCGTCGGCCAGGGCATAGCAAGGACCGGCCGGTGCCGGTGCGGCGAAGGCGAAGGCGGGCGCAGGACCGACGTACGCGGTGGGGACGAAGCCACGCAAGTGGTCGAGGACCGTTGCGCGCAGCGTAGCCAGGCCCGAGGCGTCAACCCCGACGTGTGGGTACACGGGACTCCCAGAGGCAGAGCTTCCATCACGTGCAGTGCGGAGCCGTTCACTCGTCGTGGCGACGGGAGGGTTCCGCTGTGCGTCTGAGGAGAATAACGCTTCGTACAGGCAGCACTACACCCAGTTGCTCAAATCATCGATTACGTCGGTTCTGTTACCGCTTGCGGGCGGATCAAGTCGCACTTCGTGACCGGTTATTGATCGAGTGACTTCCGAGTGTGATTGCGTCGGCGTTGCGTTGTGCTCATGTGGGGGAGGGGGGAGTGATCGTGGCCGCTCCTGGGTAAGGGCGCGGGAATGCCCGGGAGTCGAGGTGTGCGGGGCTGTTCGACCACGGACGGGTGAGCCCCTTTGGTCCGTGGTTGTCGTAGATGATCGCAGCCGAAACGTATCGCCACGGGCGTGGCGCGCCCGAAACGGCGGGGAGTTCGGGTACGGACGCGGTCTTCCGCGGTGTCCGGGGCCCGGGCCGGGGCCGGGGCTCAGGGCCGGGATCCGGGGCCCGGGGCGGTGGGGGTCAGTGGCGGCGGCGGTGGAGGGCGACCGCGGCGGCGGTGCCGCCGGCGACGGCGCCGAGGCCCGCGGCGGCCGGGATGCCGATCTTGGCCGCCTTGCGGCCGGTCCGGTAGTCGCGCAGCCGCCACTCGCGGTCCCTGGCGTGCCGGCGCAGCTTGGTGTCCGGGTTGACCGCGTACGGGTGGCCGACGAGCGAGAGCATCGGGATGTCGTTGTGCGAGTCGCTGTACGCGGCGCAGCGGGCCAGGTCCAGGCCCTCGGCGGCGGCCAGCGCGCGTACCGCCTCGGCCTTGGCCGGGCCGTGCAGCAGCTCGCCGACCAGCCGGCCGGTGTAGACGCCGTCGACGGACTCGGCGACCGTGCCGAGGGCGCCGGTGAGGCCGAGGCGGCGGGCGATGATCGTGGCCGTCTCGACCGGGGCGGCGGTCACCAGCCAGACCTTCTGGCCCGCGTCGAGGTGGGCCTGGGCCAGGGCGCGGGTGCCCGGCCAGATCCGGTCGGCCATGTACTCGTCGTAGATCTCCTCGCCGATCGACATCAGTTCGGAGACGCGGTGGCCCTTGACGATGGAGAGCGCGCTGTCGCGGGCCTCCTGCATGTGGGCCGGGTCCTCGACGCCGGCCAGCCGGAACCAGACCTGCGCCCAGGCGAAGCGGGCGAGTTCGCGGCGCTGGAAGAACTTCCGCTTGTACAGGCCGCGGCCGAAGTGGAAGATCGCGGCGCCCTGCATCACGGTGTTGTCGAGGTCGAAGAAGGCGGCGGCCCGTACGTCGCCGACGACCGGGAACTCGGGCTCCTCCGGCGCGGCTTCGGACGCCTGGGCCGCTTCGAGGGCGGCGGCCTCCTCCTCCCTCTCCTGTTCCAGCTGGAGAGAGGTCTTGCGGGCCGCCTCGGCGGCGGCCTCGCCTGCGAGGACGCTGCGCGCGGTGGCGGAGCGCCTACGGGGGGTGAGCCATCCCAGAGCGGCCATGTCTGGAGCATAGCCAGTCTGTTCGGTACTTCCCGACTTGTGGGGATGCCGTCGTGTGAACAGTGCGGGGCTCCGCCGTGACCGGGCGGGACAATGGACGGCATGTTCGGACGTGCGAAGAAGAAGGACGCGGCGAAGGACCCGGCCGCGCGGACGGTGACGCTGATCGGGAAGCCGGGGTGTCATCTCTGCGACGACGCCCGGGCGGTGATCGAGGCCGTCTGCGCCGAGACCGGGGCGCGCTGGGAGGAGCGAGACATCCTCCGGGACGAGGCGCTGTACAAGGAGTACTGGGAGCAGATTCCCGTCGTCCTGGTCGACGGCGAGCAGCACACCTTCTGGCGGGTGGACGCCGAGCGACTGCGGCGCGAACTGGGTGCCTGACCGAAAGACGGTTACCATCGTGGACGTTTTGTTGGCATTCGGGGGCCACGTCGTGAGGAGAGTGTGCGGCTTTGCCCCCTTCGGGATCTCAACGCGTCGCGCCGTGTGACGGTTCCGTACCGTCGATAACCGGTCGCGTGACCCCGGTCACTTTGGGCAGACAAAACGGACACCATCTTTGTGCACGCGTTCACAAAGACATAGCCTGCATTCGACGGGGCGGTCCTGGGACATATGGCCGCCTGCAGCCCCGCTCATCCCGCAGGAGCACCGTGGCAACTGGCCGAACTCACCGACCGGCGACCCGTAGCCGAGGAATTCCCGAGGCCACCGTCGCCCGCCTTCCGCTGTATCTGCGCGCCCTGACCGCGCTCTCGGAACGCTCCGTACCCACGGTCTCCTCGGAGGAGCTCGCGGCCGCGGCCGGCGTCAACTCCGCGAAGCTGCGCAAGGACTTCAGCTACCTCGGCTCGTACGGCACCCGCGGTGTCGGCTACGACGTCGAGTACCTCGTCTACCAGATCTCCCGCGAGCTCGGCCTGACCCAGGACTGGCCCGTCGTGATCGTCGGCATCGGCAACCTCGGCGCCGCGCTCGCCGGTTACGGCGGCTTCGCCTCCCGGGGCTTCCGCGTCGCCGCGCTGATCGACGCCGACCCCGCCATGACCGGCAAGCCGGTCGCCGGGATCCCCGTCCAGCACAGCGACGACCTGGAGAAGATCATCGCCGAGGACGGCGTCTCCATCGGCGTCATCGCGACCCCCGCCGGCGTCGCCCAGCAGGTCTGCGACCGCCTCGTCGCGGCCGGCGTCACCTCCATCCTCAACTTCGCGCCGACCGTGCTCTCCGTGCCCGACGGCGTCGACGTGCGCAAGGTGGACCTCTCCATCGAGCTCCAGATCCTCGCCTTCCACGAGCAGCGCAAGGCCGGCGAGGACCTGGGCGAGGAGACCGCCCCGCCCGCCGCGGCGCCGCCCGCCGCCACCCGCACCCCCGCCGAGAGCGGCCGCAAGGGACCCGACGGGGACGCCCCCGCGGTGATGCCGGCATGAGCCTCCTCGTCGTCGGGCTGAGCCACCGCAGCGCCCCCGTCTCCATCCTGGAGCGGGCCTCGCTGCCGGCGGACACCCAGGCCAAGCTCCTCCAGGACAGCCTCGCCGCCGAACCGGCCGCCGAGGCCACCGTCCTCGCCACCTGCAACCGCATCGAGCTCTACGCCGACGTGGACAAGTTCCACGCCGGTGTCGCCGAGCTCTCCACGCTGCTCGCCCAGCACAGCGGCGTCGGCCTGGACGAGCTCACCCCCTACCTCTACGTGCACTACGAGGACCGGGCCGTCCACCACCTCTTCTCGGTGGCCTGCGGCCTGGACTCCATGGTCGTCGGCGAGGGCCAGATCCTCGGCCAGATCAAGGACGCCCTCGCCCTCGGCCAGGACCTGCACACCGCGGGCCGGCTCCTCAACGACCTCTTCCAGCAGGCCCTGCGGGTCGGCAAGCGCGCCCACAGCGAGACCGGCATCGACCGGGCCGGGCAGTCGCTGGTCACCTTCGGCCTGGAGCAGCTCGCCCAGGACACCGGGGTCGAGAGCTGGGCGCGGGGCAAGCGCGCGCTCGTCATCGGCGCCGGCTCCATGTCGTCGCTGGCCGCCGCGACCCTCGCCCGCGCCGGGGTCGCCGAGATCGTCATCGCCAACCGCACCCTCGCCCGCGCCGAGCGGCTCGCCGAGATCCTCACCGAGCCCGGGGGCGCCCTCAGGGGCGGCTCCGGGGGAGGTGCGGGCGTGGCCGCGCGCGCGGCCGAGATGGTTGCCGTCGGCGACGAACTGGGCCGGGCGGACATCGTCGTCTCCTGCACCGGAGCCACCGGACTCGTCCTCACCGGCGACGCGATCGAGGCCGCCGTCGAAGGCCGCGACACCGCGGCCGGCGAGGCCCTGTACCTCCTCGACCTCGCCATGCCGCGCGACATCGACGCCGCCGCCCACCGGATCCCCGGCGTCCGGCTCGTCGACATCGAATCGCTCGCCGACGCCTCCGCCGACGCCCCCATGGCCGCCGACGTCGACCAGGTCCGCTCCCTCGTCTCCGACGAGGTCGCCGCCTTCGGCGCCGCCCAGCGCGCCGCCCACATCACCCCGACCGTGGTCGCCCTGCGCACCATGGCCGCCGACGTGGTGGCCAGCGAGGTCGCCCGCCTGGAAGGCCGTCTCCCCGGCCTCGACGACAAGCAGCGCGCCGAGATCACCCAGACCGTGCGCCGTGTCGTCGACAAGCTCCTGCACGCGCCGACCGTGCGGGTCAAGCAGCTCGCCAGCGAGCCCGGCGGTGCCGGGTACGCGGACGCGCTGCGGACACTCTTCGACCTCGACCCGCAGACGGTGGCTTCCGTCTCCCGGGCCGACCTGAATGACGCCGACGTCAAGAACCGAGGGCGAGTATGACCGAGAGGGCACTGAGGCTCGGGACCAGGCGCAGCAAGCTCGCCATGGCCCAGTCCGGGCACGTGGCCGACGCCGTACGGCAGCTGACCGGCCGGCCCGTCGAGCTCGTGGAGATCACCACGTACGGGGACACCTCCCGTGAGCACCTCGCGCAGATCGGCGGCACCGGCGTCTTCGTCGCGGCCCTGCGTGACGCGCTGCTCGACGGCGAGGTCGACTTCGCCGTCCACTCCCTGAAGGACCTGCCGACCGCGCAGCACCCCGAACTGGTGCTGGCCGCGATCCCGCCGCGCGAGGACCCGCGCGACGTCCTCATCGCCGGCGAGGGCCTCTCCCTCGACCGGCTTCCGAAGGGCGCCCGCGTCGGCACCGGCTCGCCGCGGCGCATGGCCCAGCTGCACGCGTACGCCCGCAGCCACGGCCTCGACCTGACCTGCGTCCCGATCCGGGGCAACGTCGACACCCGCGTCGGCTACGTCCGCAAGGGCGAGCTGGACGCCGTCGTCCTCGCCGCGGCCGGACTCAACCGCATCGGCGGCACCGAGGAGCTCCTCGGCGGGCTGTCGGCCGAGCACCTGCCGGTCGACTCCGTGCTGCCCGCCCCCGGCCAGGGTGCCCTGGCCGTCGAATGCCCGGCGTCGAACTCCGACCTCGTCGCCACGCTCTCCGCTCTCGACGACCCGCGCACGCGGGCCGCCGTGACCGCCGAGCGATCCCTGCTCGCCGCCCTGGAGGCCGGCTGCAGCGCACCCGTGGGAGCGCTCGCCGACATCCTCGCCGACGGCCCCGGTCACGGGCAGGTTGTCACCGAAATGCGCCTGCGCGGCGTCGTCGGCACCACCGACGGCTCGACGCTGGTGCAGCTGTCCACCACCGGTCCCGTACCCACCTCGCACGACGAGGCGGTGGCGCTCGGACGCGAACTCGCGGCCGAGATGCTTGCCAAGGGTGCGGCCGGTCTTATGGGGGAGCGAGCACTTTGAGCCCCACCAGCCCGACCACCAGCCCCGTGTCCCCCGTCTTCGCGGGCCACGGCCACGTCACCTTCCTCGGCGCAGGCCCAGGCGACCCCGGACTCCTGACCCTCCGGGCCGTCGAGGCCCTGGCGGGAGCGGACGTCCTGATCGCCGAGCCGGAGGTCCTCGAAGTCGTCCGCGGCCATGCGCGAGCGGGCGTGAGCACGCCTGAGCTGACGGTTGTTGACGAGGCGTCAACAGCCGCCGGTGTCCCCGTGTTGAGGGATGCGGCCAATCTTGTCATGGAGGCCGCGCGCGGCGGCAGGCGGGTCGTCCGTGCGGTGACCGGCGACCCCGGCCTCGACGGGAACGCGGGCGCCGAGATGCTCGCCTGCGCCGCCGAGGGCATCCCCTTCGAGGTCGTGCCCGGCGTCGCGAACGTGGTCGGCGTTCCCGCATACGCCGGTGTGCCGCTCCGCGACGAGCAGGGCACCGACGTCCGCTTCGTCGACGCGCGGACCGCCGACGACCGGTGCTGGGCCGAGGTCGGAGCCTCCGACGGCACCGTCGTCGTCTCCACGTCGCTGGACGCGGTCGCCGCGGCCGCCGGTGAGCTGGTGGCGGCGGGCCGCAAGCCGGACACCCCGCTCACCGTCACCATCGCCGGTACGACGACGCGCCAGCGGACCTGGACGGCGACGCTCGGGACGATCGCCCAGGTCTTCAAGCAGGGCAAGGTGCTCCCCTCCCCCGAGGGGCACCGGCCGGTGATAGCCGTGGTCGGCGAGCGCAGCGCCCCGGCGCAGCGCGACCAGCTCTCGTGGTTCGAGTCCAAGCCGCTCTTCGGCTGGCGGGTGCTCGTGCCGCGCACCAAGGAGCAGGCCGCGTCGCTCTCCGACCAGCTGCGCTCGTACGGCGCCGTGCCGCACGAGGTGCCGACCATCGCCGTCGAGCCGCCCCGGACCCCGCAGCAGATGGAGCGGGCGGTCAAGGGGCTGGTGACCGGGCGGTACGAGTGGATCGCCTTCACCTCGGTCAACGCGGTCAAGGCCGTGCGGGAGAAGTTCGAGGAGTACGGGCTCGACGCCCGCGCCTTCGCCGGGATCAAGGTCGCGGCGGTGGGCGAGCAGACGGCCGCGGCGCTGGTCGACTTCGGTGTGAAGCCGGACCTGGTGCCGAGCGGTGAGCAGTCGGCCGCGGGTCTGCTGGAGGACTGGCCGCCGTACGACCCGGTCTTCGACCCGATCGACCGCGTCTTCCTGCCGCGGGCCGACATCGCGACCGAGACGCTGGTCGCCGGGCTCATCGAGCTCGGGTGGGAGGTCGACGACGTCACGGCCTACCGGACCGTGCGCGCGTCGCCGCCGCCGGCGGACACGCGTGAGGCGATCAAGGGCGGTGGCTTCGACGCGGTGCTCTTCACGTCGTCGTCGACCGTGCGGAACCTGGTGGGCATCGCCGGGAAGCCGCACAACGTGACCGTCATCGCCTGTATCGGCCCGGCGACGGCCAAGACGGCGGAGGAGCACGGGCTGCGGGTCGACGTCCTGTCCCCCGAGCCGTCCGTCCACAAGCTGGCGGAGGCGCTGGCGGAGTTCGGCGTCCGGCGGCGCGAGGCGGCGCTGGAGGCGGGCGACCCCGTCACGCGGCCGAGCGAGCGGCGGCCGGGAGCGCGGAGGCGGCGGACCACGTAGCGCGTGGCGCCGCACGGCACCTTCGACGGCGCGGGTCCTCCTCGGGAGGGCCCGCGCCGTCGTCGTACGGGGGTGCGCGCCGTCGCCGTACGGAGGGCTGGGCGGCAACAGGGTGTCGGTAAGTGGGGGCGAGGGGCGGGCGTAGCCTCGCTGGTATGAACTCGTATGGAAGCTTTCCGGGGGCGCGGCCGCGGCGGCTGCGGACGACGCCCGCCATGCGGCGGATGGTCGCCGAGACCCGTCTGGACCCGGCCGACCTGATCCTGCCCGCGTTCGTGCGCGAGGGCGTCAGCGAGCCCGTGCCGATCAACGCGATGCCCGGCGTCGTCCAGCACACGCGGGACTCGCTGCGCCGGGCCGCCGTGGAGGCGCTGGAGGCCGGGGTCTCGGGGATCATGCTGTTCGGCGTGCCGGACGACGCGAAGAAGGACGGGCTCGGCACGGCCGGTACCGACCCGGACGGGATCCTCCAGGTCGCCATCCGGGACGTGAGGGCCGAGGTCGGCGACGACCTCATCGTCATGTCCGACCTGTGCCTGGACGAGTTCACCGACCACGGCCACTGCGGCGTCCTGGACGAGGACGGGCGGGTCGACAACGACGCCACCCTGGAGCGCTACGCCGAGATGGCGCAGGTCCAGGCCGACGCCGGCGTCCACGTCGTCGGCCCCTCCGGGATGATGGACGGCCAGGTCGGCGTCGTCCGTGACGCCCTGGACACCATCGGCAAGGAGGACGTGGCGATCCTCGCGTACACCGCGAAGTACTCCTCGGCCTTCTACGGCCCCTTCCGCGAGGCCGTCGGCTCCTCCCTCAAGGGCGACCGCAAGACCTACCAGCAGGACCCCGCCAACCTCCGTGAGTCCCTGCGCGAGCTGGCGCTGGACCTGGAGGAGGGCGCGGACATGGTGATGGTGAAGCCGGCCGGTCCGTACCTCGACGTGCTCGCGAAGGTCGCCGAGGCCGTGGACGTGCCGGTCGCCGCCTACCAGATCAGCGGGGAGTACGCGATGGTCGAGGCCGCCGCGGAGAAGGGCTGGATCGACCGCGACAAGGCGATCCTGGAGACCCTCACCGGCATCCGCCGCGCCGGCGCCCGGATGATCCTCACCTACTGGGCCACCGAGGCCGCGCGGATGATCTCCGCCGGGGCCCGCTAGCCCGGCACGATCCGAGAGGGACGGCCTAGTCCCACCAGAAGGTCCAGACGGGGCTGTCGAGCAGCGCCTCGCGGGCGTAGTCGCGCAGGGTGTCGGGGCCGCCCCGCGCGAGGGTGTCCGGGCAGAACGCGAAGTGCTCCGCCGCCACCGCCTCGGCCTCCTCCGCCGTCCGGGGCGGGGCGGCCACCGAGACCACCAGGTGGGCGGGGGTGAGCGCGATGACGCGGACGCCGAAGCGGTCCTCCCAGGAGCGCAGGACGGCGGACAGCCGGGCCACGTCGTTCTCGTGGTTCAGCGGCCCCGTCCATCCGATGACCGCCGGTATGTCGGCGCTGCGCCGGGCCCGGACCAGGGCCGGGCGGGCCTCCGCCAGCCAGGATCCCGGCTCCGTCAGCGCCTCGGCGAGGTCGGCCGCCGCCCGGTCGGGGTCGGTGCGCGGCGGCAGGGCCGGGCCCAGGCCGGGCCAGCCGGCCTCGAAGGGGGCCACCACCTCCGCGTAGCCGGGCTGCTCGCCGAAGCGTTCCCCGACGGCGGCGGTCACCCGGGGGTCGCGCTCCTCCTCGGGCACCTCCGAGGCCAGGTAGTCGTCCCAGAACCCGGCGAGCACGTCCTCGGCGTCGTGTTCCGCCGGGTCGCTCATCGTCTCCGGCATCAGTCGCCACCCGTCCAGGTCGCCCTCTCCGCCCAGCAGCACGGGCAGCAGCCCCGCCGTGCGGGCCGCCGGGCGCAGGGCGGGCCAGGCGGCGGGGCCCCCGGGGCCGTGCCCCGACCAGAGGTACGGGTCGTCCGCCGGGCCGGTGAGGGCGCCGGGCGGCAGGTCGAGGCCGAGGGAACGGCCGGACGGGTCGGACACGAGCCGGGGCAACTGGTTCGGGATCATCGCCATGATCCGAACGTACGGGGGGCCACTGACAACGGGCCCGGGTCGAGCGGTGCCCCGGGGCGCGTGGTGTCCGAGACGAGCGGCGCCCGGGGCGAGTGGTGGGGGCGCACGGTACGGCGCACCCTGGAGAGGTACCCGACAGGTACCTCCCCGGAGGTGGTCCTCATGATGAACACGCTCGTCGGATGGCACGTCGACATGGAGTTCCAGGAGGAGGGCGATCGGACGAGGGCGGCGGCCATGGTCCGGCTCTCGGACGGCTCCGAGTTCCGGGCCCACGGCACCGCCCACCGTCACCCCTCCGATCCCGAGCAGCTGAGGGTCGGCGAGGAGATCGCGGGGGCCCGGGCCCTGATGGACCTGGCCTCGCAGCTCCTCCAGAAGGCGCACGCGGAGATCGACGAGGCGTCCGGGCGGACGTCGTACCCGATCAACCGCTAGCCCGAGGGGCCGGTCAGAACCGGAGGGCGTCCTCCAGTTCCTGCTGCCAGTAGGAGACGGCGGCGCCGTCGTCCACGTACGTGCCCTCCGGGGCCTTCAGCGTCACCATGCTGTCCGCGGTCAGGTTCACCTTGATCGTGCGGACGGTCGTGCCGTGGGTGTCCTCGCCGGGCTCCCCGGTGAGGATCAGGGAGGCGTAGCCCGACTCCCCGGGCGTCAGGGTCACCACCGCCTGCGGCTTGCTGTCCTCCACGATCCGGATCGGCGCCTGGCTGTCCTCGAAGCCGACCAGGGGCGCGTTCAGGGCGTGGCAGGTGCGGCCGCCGATGTTCGTGATCGTGAGCGCCAGGTGGTTGATCGGGCGGGTGACCTTGCTCGCCACGACCTTCACGTCGGTGGCGGTGCAGGGGCGGAGGGCGGTGTTCCCGCCCGTGTCGTGGCCGGCGCCGTCGGTGGTGGGCCTGGGCGAGGGCGTCGGGGACTTCGCGGGCTTCGCGGGCGGTGCGGTGGTCTTCCGCGGGGCCGTCGTCGTCGGGGCCTCGGTCGTCGGGGCCGTGGTCGGGGCCGTGGTGGCCGGCGCCGTCGTGGGCGCTGCCGTGGTCGCGGTCCGGCCGGGCTTCGCGGGGGCCGGGGCCGCCGCCTCCTGGTCCGACGACTGGCAGGCCGTGAGGGCGAGGGCCGCGATCAGTGCGGCGGCGGGCAGGGTGAGGGTGCGGATGGACGTGCGCATGGTGGTTCCCCCGTGGGCGGTCGGTCGGGTCGGCCGGTCAGTGGCCGTCGAGCAGGGCGATCACGATTCCGGTGCAGATGATCAGGACCGTCAGTGCCAGAGCGTCGGTGACGCGGCTGTTCGGCATGACTCCATGCTGCGAGCCGGTGTGACCCGGTGTCGACCGACGCGGGACAATGAGGGACGCTGGAACGCTTCCACCCCCTGTGACCTGGGGAGACGTACGTAGTCCGGAACGCGTTCCTGGGACGCCGACCAGCGACGGGGGAGCGACGGATGGACACGGGGGACCGGCTCGCCGGGCTGCTGCGGGGGTTGAAGGAGCGGTCGGGGCTGAGTTACGGGACGCTCGCCAAACGGCTCCACGTCAGCACCTCCACCCTCCACCGGTACTGCAACGGCGACGCCGTCCCGACCGACTTCGCCCCCGTGGAACGGCTCGGGCGGCTGTGCGGGGCCACCCGGGAGGAGCTCGTCGAGCTCCACCGCGCGTGGATCGTCGCCGACGAGACCCGGGGGAGGGGCGGAGACGCCGCCGCGCCCGCCGTGGCCGTCGGTCCTGTCGCGCCCCCGGCGCCCGCCCCACCCGCCCCACCCACCGCGCCTGTCGCCTCTGCCGTCCCTGTCGAACCCGGTACGCCTGTCGCGCCCCAGGTCTCCGTCGTGGCCGCCGAGGCGTCCGGCTCCGGCGAGCCCGTGGTGCTCGTGGCTTCTCCGGCGGCGGCGGTCGTCGCCGCCCGGCCGTCCCGGGCGCGGTTCACGGGGGCGCTCGCCGCCGTGGCCGTCGTCGCCCTCGCCGTGCCCGGTGCCTATCTCGTGGCGCGGAACGGGGAGAAGGAGCCGCGCGGGGGTTCCGCCGCGCCCCCGGCGCCCGCTCCGCTGAACGCCGGCATCAGCTCGTACAACTGGGCCGAACCCTGCGGGCAGTACTACGTCCTCGACCAGAAGCCGGAGCACGTCCCGCCGCCGCCTCCGCCGCAGGACACCCGCCCGTGGGCCCGAGCGCTCGACGGGATCGACGGCGGGCACATGCAGCTCCAGGTCACCGTCACCGGCCGCACCCAGGAACCCGTCGTGCTGTCGCGGCTCCGCGTCCGGGTCGTCGAGCGGGACCGGCCGCCGGCCCGGACCGTGTACTCCATGGGCGACGGCTGCGGCAGCGGGATCACCCCGCAGACCTTCGGCGTCGACCTCGACGCGCCCCGGCCGTACGTGAAGGCGGTCGCCGGGCACGACGGGGACCGGGTCGTGCCCGCGAAGGACTTCCCGTACAAGGTCGCCACCGGGGACCCGCAGGTCCTCAACCTCGACGTCCACACCGAGGAGTACGCCGTCGCCTGGTACCTGGAGCTGGAGTGGAGCACCGGGGACCGGAAGGGGACCGTACGGATCGACGACGGCGGGCAGCCGTTCCGCACGCACGCCATCGAGGGGCGCACGGTCCACGGCTACCGGCCCGACAAGGGCGAGTGGGTCGCTCAGGAGTGACCCACCCGCCCCGAGGGCGTCAGAGGCGCTCGGGCGTCCGGATGCCGAGCAGGGCCATGCCCTGGTGGAGCGTGCGGGCGGTCAGGTCGCAGAGGAAGAGGCGGTTCTCCGCGATCTCCTTCGGCGGCTCGGGCTTGATCACCGGGCACTGGTCATAGAACGTCGTGTACAGCGACGCCAGCTGGTACAGGTACGCGGCCAGCTTGTGCGGGGCGTACTCGGCGGCGGCCTCGGCCACGGTCTCGCCGAACTGGTCCAGGTGCAGACCCAGCGCGCGCTCCGCCGGAGCCAGCTCCAGCTCCGGGTGGGCGAGCGCCGTGCGGTCGCCGGCCTTGCCGAAGATCGACTTGATGCGCGCGTACGCGTACTGGAGGTACACCGAGGTGTCGCCGTTGAGCGACACCATCTGGTCCAGGTCGAACTTGTAGTCACGGGCCGCCGAGGTCGACAGGTCCGCGTACTTCACCGCGCCGATGCCCACCTGGGCGCCCCGCTCGGCGATCTCGGCCTCGGTCAGGTCGCGGGCCTTCTCGCGGACCACGGCCGAGGCGCGGTCGATCGCCTCGTCCAGTAGGTCCACCAGCCGGACCGTCTCGCCCTCACGGGTCTTGAAGGGCTTGCCGTCCTTGCCGAGGACCGTGCCGAAGGCCAGCTGGACGGCCTTCACCTCGTCGTTCAGCCAGCCGGCCCGGCGGGCCGTCTCGAAGACCATCTTGAAGTGCAGCGACTGGCGGGCGTCCACCACGTACAGCAGCGACGTCGCCTTCAGGTCCAGCACCCGGTCGCGGATGGCGGACAGGTCCGTCGCCGCGTAGCCGAAACCGCCGTCGGACTTCTGGACGATCAGCGGGACCGGGTTGCCGTCCGGGCCCTTGACGTCGTCGAAGAAGACGCAGAGCGCGCCCTCGGAGCGGACCGCGACGCCCGACTCCTCCAGGATCCGGCACGTCTCCTGGAGCATGTCGTTGTAGCCGGACTCGCCGACGACGTCGGGGTCGCGGATGTCCATGTCGAGCTTGTCGAAGACCGAGTAGAAGTAGATCTTCGACTCGTCCACGAACCGCTGCCACAGGGCGAGGGTCTCCTCGTCACCGGCCTGGAGGTCCACCACGCGGGCGCGCGCCCGGGTCTTGAACTCCTCGTCCGCGTCGAAGAGCGCGCGGGACGCCTTGTACAGCCGGTTCAGGTTCGACATGGCCTCCTCGCCGGAGACCTCCGCGCCCTCGGCCTGGTGGTCCAGCTCGTGCGGGTGCTCGATCAGGTACTGGATGAGCATGCCGAACTGGGTGCCCCAGTCGCCGATGTGGTGCCGGCGGACCACGGTCTCGCCCGTGAACTCCAGGATCTCCACCATCGCCGCGCCGATCACCGCGGAACGGAGGTGGCCGACGTGCATCTCCTTCGCCACGTTCGGCTGCGCGTAGTCGATGACCGTCGTGCCCGCCGCCTCGTTCAGCGGCACGCCGAGGCGGGCGTCGGCGGCGCGGGCCGCGAGGGTCTCCACGATCGCCGCGTCCGAGACCGTGATGTTGAGGAAGCCGGGGCCGGAGACCTCGATCTCCTTCAGCACGTCGTTCGCGGGGATGGAGTCGACGACCTTCGTCGCCAGCTCGCGCGGGTTGCCCTTGAGCCGCTTGGCCAGCGCCAGGATGCCGTTGGCCTGGAAGTCGGCCCGGTCGCTTCGTCGCAGCAGCGGGTCGGCGGACCCGGCCTCCGGCAGGGCTGCCGAGAGGCCTTCCGCGAGGCGCTGCTGCACGGTCGAAGCGAGGGAAGGGACCGAGGCCATGAGCTTCCGTTCCTGTTGTGTCGAGTCCGGGTGTCCCGGTGGTCTATTTCGCTTGTCAAGTGTCCCATGGGTGGGCAACGTGTTTTCCCCGCCTGTGGACAAGCCGCCCCAGCGGAAACCCGCTTGTGGACAACCTCGGGGTGCCCGGTTCCGTCTGGGACAATGGCTGTCGTAAGGCTTCGAGGCATTCCCGCAAGGATCTGGAAAGAAGGACGTACCGACCGTGGCTCAGAGCAGCACCGAGACCGACTGGGTCTCCCGTTTCGCGGACGAGGTCATCACCGAGTCGGAGCGACGTGCGCCTGGCAAACCGGTCGTCGTCGCCTCCGGCCTCTCCCCCTCCGGCCCGATCCACCTCGGCAACCTCCGCGAGGTCATGACCCCGCACCTGGTCGCCGACGAGGTCCGCCGCCGCGGGTACACCGTGCGCCACCTCATCTCGTGGGACGACTACGACCGCTACCGCAAGGTGCCGAACGGCGTCGAGGGCGTCGACGAGTCCTGGGCCGAGCACATCGGCAAGCCCCTGACCTCGGTCCCCGCCCCCGTCGGCTCGCCCCACGCCAACTGGGCCGAGCACTTCAAGGCCGCCATGGTCGAGGCCCTGGCCGAGCTCGGCGTCGAGTACGACCCGATCAGCCAGACCGAGCAGTACACCTCCGGCGTCTACCGCGAGCAGATCCTGCACGCCATGCGCCGCCGCGGCGACATCGACGCCATCCTCGACCAGTACCGGACGAAGAAGGCCCCGAAGAAGCAGTCCCAGAAGCCGGTCGACGAGGCCGAGCTGGAGGCCGCCGAGGGCTCCGGCGCAGCCGGCGAGGACGACGGCTCCGGCGGCGGCGCCGGGTACTTCCCGTACAAGCCCTACTGCGGGCAGTGCGAGAAGGACTTCACCACCGTCACCGCCTACGACGACGACACCACCGAGCTGAGCTACACCTGCTCCACCTGCGGCTTCGCCGAGACCGTCAAGCTCAGCGAGTTCAACCGCGGCAAGCTGGTGTGGAAGGTCGACTGGCCCATGCGCTGGGCCTTCGAGGGCGTCGTCTTCGAGCCCTCCGGCGTCGACCACTCCTCGCCCGGCTCCTCCTTCCAGGTCGGCGGGCAGATCGTCACCCTCTTCGACGGCGTCCAGCCCATCGGCCCCATGTACGCCTTCGTCGGCATCAGCGGCATGGCCAAGATGTCCTCCTCGAAGGGCGGCGTGCCCACCGCGGCCGACGCCCTGGAGATCATGGAGCCCCAGCTGCTCCGCTGGCTCTACGCCCGCCGCAAGCCCAACCAGTCCTTCAAGATCGCCTTCGACCAGGAGATCCAGCGGCTCTACGACGAGTGGGACAAGCTGGAGGCCAAGGTCGCCGACGGCACCGTGCTGCCCGCCGACGCCGCCGCACACGCGCGTGCCGCCCGCACCGCGGCCGGCGAGCTGCCGCGCACCCCGCGCCCGCTCCCGTACCGCACGCTGGCCTCCGTCGCCGACATCACCGCCGGCCACGACGAGCAGACCCTCCGGATCCTCACCGACCTGGACCCGGAGTCCCCGGTCACCTCGCTCGACGAGGTCCGGCCGCGCCTCGACCGCGCCGAGAACTGGATCACCACCCAGGTCCCGGCCGACCAGCGCACCGTCGTCCGGGAGGAGCCCGACACCGAGCTCCTCGGCTCCCTGGACGACGAGGGCCGCGAGTCGCTCCGGCTGCTCCTGGAGGGCCTCGACAGCCACTGGTCGCTCGACGGGCTCACCACGCTCGTCTACGGCGTCCCGAAGGTCATGGCCGGCCTCACCCCCGAGGCCAAGCCCACCCCCGAGCTGAAGGTCGCCCAGCGCTCCTTCTTCGCCCTCCTCTACAAGCTCCTGGTGAGCCGCGAGACGGGCCCCCGCCTGCCCACCCTGCTCCTCGCCGTCGGCGCGGACCGGGTGCGCAAGCTGCTCGGCGCGTGAGCTGACGTACGCGGAAGGGCCGCCCCCGTCACGGG
>NZ_JBHTST010000131.1:0-24914 GCF_042794995.1 Streptomyces sp. NPDC056503 | reverse complement strand
CCCCCTCCGTGTGTGTCGCGCCGCGCCGGGTCAGCTGTAGCGGCGGCGGAACTTGCGGGCGGAGATCGGGATGACGAGGGCGGTGATGCCGCCCCACCAGGCGACGGCGATCCAGGCGGAGTTGCCGACGGGCTGGTCGAGCAGGAGGGCCCGCACGGTGTCGATGACGGCGGTCACCGGCTGGTGCTCGACGAAGGTCCGCAGTCCGGGCGAGATCGTCTCGGTGGGCGCGAAGAGGTTGCTGGAGTAGGGCGCGAAGGTGAGGATCAGCGCCATGCCGCTGGCGCCGGCGTTGCTCTTGGCGATCTGGCCGAAGAGCACGGAGATCCAGGCGACGGCGAAGGCGAAGAGCAGCAGGATGGCGAGCGCGCCGAGCCACTGGAGGAGTCCGGCCGAGGGCCGGAAGCCGACGACGAAGGCCAGGCCGATCAGCACGGTCAGCGAGATCAGGGCGCGCAGCACCGAGGCGACGACGTGCGCGACGATGACGGAGACGGCGGCGGTGCGCATGGAGCGCAGCCGGTCGACGAAGCCCTCCTGCATGTCCATGAAGACGCCGGTGGTGGTGGAGACGGCGACCAGGGTGACGCCGACGGTGAGCACGCCGGGGACGAGGAAGTCGACGTAGGCACCCGCGCCGACGTCGACGGCGCCGCCGCCGAGCATGTACCGGAAGAGCAGCATCATCGTGGTGGGGATCATCACGGCGGTGATGATCTCGTCGGGCTGGCGCACGATGTGGCTGACGTAGCGCTTGGTGAGCACGAGGGCGTCGCTGAGGACCCAGGCGGCCCGGGAGCGCTTCACCTGGGGGATCACCGCGGACGCGTCGGTCGCCGTGGTCGCTGCTGTGGTCGCTGTGGTCACTTGGATCCCTCTCCTGCCGGTACCTTCGCCGCTTCCCTGGTGGCCGCCGGCTGTTCGGTGAGGGCCAGGAAGACGTCGTCCAGGGTGGGCTTGGCCACCGCGAGCGAGCCGATGTCGACGCCGCTCTGCTCGATGCGGCCGAGCATGCCGATGAGATAGCTGGTGTCGGCGGTGGCGAAGCTCATCGTGAGCCGGTCCGGGTCGCGCAGGGCCTGGGCGGTTCCGACGGCGAGGCAGGCCTTGGCGTAGGCGTCGTGGGTGGCGAAGGTCAGCTCCATGCGCTCGTCGCCGACGCGCTGCTTGAGTTCGGCGGCGGTGCCCTGGGCGATGACGCGGCCCTGGTCGATGACGGCGATCTGGTCGGCGAGCCGGTCGGCCTCCTCCAGGTACTGCGTGGTGAGGAGGATGGTGGTGCCCTCGGCCAGCAGGTCCTGGATGGCCTGCCACATGGCGATGCGGCTGCGCGGGTCGAGGCCGACGGTGGGCTCGTCGAGGAGCAGGATCGAGGGGGCGGCGATGAGGCTGACGGCCAGGTCGAGCCTGCGGCGCATGCCTCCGGAGTAGGACAGGACGGGGCGGTCGGCCGCGTCCGTGAGGTCGAACTGGCGGAGCAGCTCCTCGGCGCGCCGCTCGGCCGCCTTGGTGCCGATGCGCTGGAGCCGGCCCATCATGACCAGGTTCTCGCGGCCGCTGTGGACGTAGTCCAGGGCCATGAACTGGTTGACCACGCCGATCGATCCGCGCACCTGGTCGCTCTGGCGCACGAGGTCGTGGCCGTTGATCGTGACCGTGCCCCCGGAGAGGGGGGTGAGGGTGCTGAGGATCTTGACGACGGTGGTCTTGCCCGCGCCGTTGGGGCCGAGGAGCGCGAGCATCGAGCCCCGCACGACCTTCAGGTCGACGCCCTTGAGCACTTCGGTGTCGCCGAATGACTTTCGGAGACCTGAAATTTCAATCGCAAAACTACCTTCCACGAGGTAGCCCCCTCCAGTCCCGGTTCGGCACGGGGTCGATAGGTCGAGTAGGTCGGATATACGTCGTACACACTTCCGTGTACGCCATAAACAGCAATGTGTATGCTATACACGTGACGTTGGGAGCGTCAATACGAACGGATGCACGCCAGATGTCAAGGGACCGATCGAGCAGTGACCGGCAGCGCCAGGGCCTGGACCTCCTCTGGGGGGACACCGGCCGCCCCGCGCGCGGCCCCCAGCCCGGCCTGAGCGTCGCGAAGATCGTGACGGCGGCGATCGAGATCACCGACGCGGAGGGCCTGGACGCGCTGTCGATGCAACGCGTCGCCGCCCGGCTCGACTTCACCACCATGTCGCTCTACCGGTACGTGCCCGGCAAGGACCAGCTCGTCGAGCTGATGATGGACACCGCCGCCGGATCCCCGCCCGACCTGGCCGGCCTCGACGGCTGGCGGGCCCGGATCGAGTGCTGGGTCCAGGCCCTGTGGGAGTGCTACGCGGCGCACCCGTGGATGCTCCAGGTCAAGGTCACCAGCCCGCCGCTCGGCCCCAACCAGCTCGCCTGGCTGGAGGCCGCGCTGGCCGCGCTCGCCGAGACCGGACTGCCCCATCAGGACCTGCTGCACATCAGCCTCTTCCTGCTCGGCGCGGTCGGCGGCCTGGCCCGGCTCACCTCGCAGACCCAACCGGCCACCGCCGCGCCGGACCAGGCGCCCGCCGGATACGCCGAGACCCTGGCGAGCCTGCTCGACGCCGACCGCTTCCCGACCCTCAGCGGCGTCATCGCCTCGGGCACGCTCAGCCCCGGCGGGACCGGCGACCGGGCCCGCACCGACGCGGGCCGCGAGGTCGCCTTCGGAGTGGAGCGCCTGCTCGACGGCATCGAGGCCTACGTGAGGTCCGGCTCGGGCGACCGGTAGCCGCCGGACGGACGGTGGAGCGCGGTCAGTTCCTCCATCCGGGCCACCGCCTCGGCCGGGCTCGGCGTCCGCGCCAGCTCGTCCCGCACCCCCCGCGCCGCCGCCGCGAACGACGGCTCGGCCAGCAGCCGCGCCACCGCCGACCGCACCCCGTCCGCGGTGAGCCCGGCCGGATCGACGAAGATCCCCGCGCCCCGCTCCTCGATGCTGCGGCCCAGGTCCGCCTCGTCCCACCACGGCGCGGGGATCGTGACGCTCGGCACGCCGTGGGTCAGCACGTTGCCGACGGTGCCGAACCCGCCGTGGTGGATCGCGGCCGCGCAGCTCGGCAGCAGCTCGTTGAGCGGCACGAAGTCCACCGCCCGGACGTTCGCGGGCAGCGAGCCCGTCAGACCCGCGCTGTCGGCGCCGAAGGTCGCCACCAGTTCGATGTCCAGCTCGGCGACGGCCGCGAGGAGATCGCCCGCGGTGACCCCCGCGCCGCCGTCGGTGGCGACCTGGTCGCCGCCGAGCAGATCGCGCGCGGAGAGACCCAGCGAGAGACAGACCCGGGGCCGGTCGACCGGTTCGCGCACCCAGTCGGGGACGGACGTCGGGCCGTTGTACGGGAGGTAGCGCACCGGCACCCTGGGCAGCTCGGACGGCAGCTGCATCCAGCCGGGCGTGGGGTCGATCGTCCACTGGCCGGTCATCAGCTCGGTCGCCGTCGCCGGGTCGTAGTCGAGGCCGTACCGCGCCAGGCGCCCGGTCAGCCAGTCCCCCACCGGATCGTCCCGCTGCTCGGCCGGGCGCTCGGCCAGCAGCCGCCGGTACGTCCCCCACATCCGGCCGTTGTAGTCGAGGCCGAAGAGCATCCGCGCGTGGGCGGCGCCGCAGGCCAGCGCCGCCACCGGCCCCACGTACGTCAGCGCGTCCCACACGACGAGGTCGGGCCGCCAGGAGCGGCAGTGCTCGACCAGGTCGTCCATCATCGACACCCCCGCCATGTGCTCGTACTCCATCGAGCAGGCGATGGTGTAGGTGCCCAGGACGTAGTTCCAGGTCAGCATGGACGCGCGGCCCTCGCTGACCCCGCTGAGCCGCTGCCAGACGACGCCGTTGTCGCCGCCGTCGGCGTCCGCCGGCGACTGGAAGGACTTCCACAGGTGCAGGGGGTCGCCCACCGGGACCGCGGTCAGCCCGGTACGCGTGATCGCCTCGCTGAGGTCGGGCTGGCAGGCGATCCGGACCTCGTGCCCCGCGGCCCGGAAGGCCCAGGCCATCTGCACCAGGTTGTAGAAGTGCGGCTTGGCCGCGAACACCGTGAACAGGACACGCATGGACTCTCCCGGATTCTTCAGGGCCTGTGCAGCGCGGTCAGCTCGACCAGCCGGGGCACGAGTCCGGCGGGGGTGGGGACCTCCGCCAGCGCGCCGCGCATCCTCCTGGCCCCCTCGGCGAACGACGGGTCGTCGAGGAGGCGGACGACACGGTCCCTGATCCCTTCGGGCGTCAGCGGCCCGTCCGCGACCAGGCCCGCGCCACCCGCCGCGATGTGCGTCCCCAGATCCGCCTCGTCCCACCATTGGGCGGGCACCGTCAGATGGGGCACGGCGTGCGCCAGGACGTTGACGACGGTGCCGAAGCCGCCGTGGTGGATGGCGGCCGCGCAGCTGGGCAGCAGCTCGTTGAGGGGGACGAAGTCCACCGCGCGGACGTTCTCCGGGACGGTCCCCACCGTGGCGAGCTGCTCGGCGCTGAGCGTCGCGACCAGCTCGACGTCCAGATCGGCGAGCGCCTCCAGGATGTCGCCGACGGCGATGGTGTCGCCGCCGAAGAGATCACGGCCCGACATGCCCAGCGACAGACAGATCCGCGGCCGGTCCGGTGGCTCCGCGAGCCACTCCGGCACCCCGGTCGGACCGTTGTAGGGGAGCTGGCGCACCGGCACGTACGGCAGGTCGAGCGGCAGCCGCATCCACGGCGGCGTCGGGTCGATCGACCACTGGCCGGTCATCAGCTCGACCGCGTCCGCCTCGTCGAAACCCAGCCCGTGGCGGGCGAGCCTGCCCCGCAGCCAGTCGGCGACCGGGTCCTCCCGCCGCTCGGGGGGCTGCCGGAGGCGCAGTTCGCGGTAGCGCAGGTACATCTGCGACACGTAGTCCATCCCGAACAGCATCCGGGCGTGCGCGGCCCCGGACGCCCGGGCCGCGACGGGGCCCGAGAAGGTCAGCGCGTCCCAGACGACCAGGTCCGGCCGCCAGGAGCGGCACAGCTCGACGAGGTCGTCGAGGACCTGCCGGCCGGCGAAGTACTCGTACTGGAGGGGGCAGGCCACGGTGAAGGCACCGAGCGCCCGCTCCCACGTCAGCGGCTCCGCGGGGTCCTTGACGAGGTCCCCGCTCATGGTCTCGAACATCCGGGAGCTCGGCGCGGCGCCTCCGCCACCACCGCCCGCCCCTCCGCCGCCGCCCATGCCGAGCGCCTCGCCGACGGGCACGGCGGTCAGGCCGGCGCGGGCGACCGCGTCGGCGAGGTCCGGCTGGGTCGCGACGACCACCTCGTGCCCGGCCGCGCGCAGCGCCCACGCCAGCGGCACCAGGTTGAACAGATGCGTCTTCGCCGCGAACACGGTGAACACAACTCGCATGGGACCCTCGGCACTCGTCTTCCGGAACGACTCGGACGGGATCGTACGAACGGTCGCACGACCCGGTAACCCCTATCTCCTACTACCGCCGGCGCCCCTCACTCCTGTCCGTCCGGCCCGAGGGCGGCCCGCACCAGCGCGTCGACGTCCATGCCGGCGTACGGGTCGTCCGCGGCGCCGCCACCGTCCCGCGACGGGGCTTCCTCCGGGGCGAGTTCGGCCAGCAGATGGGCGGCGAGCGCCTCCGAGGTCGGGTAGTCGTACATCATCGTGGCGGGCAGCCTCAGGCCGGTGCCCTCCGCGACCGCGTTGCGCAGCTCGATCGCGGCGAGCGAGTCGAGACCGAGCTCGGTGAAGCCCCGGCGCGGGTCGATGGCGTCCTGGTCGGCGTGGCGCACGGCCGCGACCCTGGCGCGCACCCACTCCACCAGGGAGGCGAGGCGTTCGCCCTCGGGCAGTGCGGCGATCCGCTCCCGCCAGCCGACGCCCCCGCCGTCCGCGCGCCCCGGCACGGCCCTGGGCGCCGGCGGGGCGGGCGTCCGCCGCAGGTGCTCGTCCACCAGGAGCCGCAGCGGCGCCGGTACGCGGGCGTGCGCGGCGGCGACGGCCGCGGGGTCGACGGACAGCAGGACCGGGACGGGCTCGGCCGACGCGGACACCGCGTCGAACAGGGCGAGCCCCTCGTCCGGCGAGAGCGGCGGCAGACCGAGCCGCCGCTGCCGGTCGAACGCCGCCCGGTCCAGCCCCGCACCCATGCCCGCCCCGTCCCACAGGTGCCAGACGAGCGAGGTGGCGGGCAGCCCCAGCGCCCCCCGGTGCCGGGCGAGGGCGTCGAGGAAGGCGTTGGCGGCCGCGTAGTTGCCCTGGCCCGCGTTGTCGAGCAGAGCGGTCGTCGACGAGAAGAGCACGAAGTGCGTCAGGGCGCTGCCCGCCGTCAGCTCGTGCAGCAGCCAGCCGCCGTCGGCCTTGGGCCGCAGCACGGCGTCCAGCCGCCCGGCGGTCAGGTCGGCGACCAGCCCGTCGTCCAGCACCCCCGCCGCGTGGACGACGCCGCGCAGCGGGCGCGCGGCCGGCACGGACGCCAGCACCCCGGCGAGGGCGGCGCGGTCGGAGACGTCACAGGCGGCGACGGTGACCTCCGCACCCGCCTCGGCCAGCTCGGCACACAGCCGGTCCGCGCCGGGCGCCTCCGCGCCCCGGCGGCTCGTCAGCAGCAGGTGCCGCACCCCGTGTGCGGCGACCAGGTGCCGGGCGATCAGCGCACCGAGACCACCGGTACCCCCGGTGACCAGCACCGTCCCTTCGGGATCCCACGCCTGGCCCCCCTCCGCCGCCGGCAGCGGAACCAGCCGGGGGACGAAGGCCCGGCCCTCGCGGACCGCGACCTCGGGCTCCCCCGACGCGGCCGCCGCCGCGAGGAGACGCGTGGACGCGGGCGTCCCGTCGGTGTCGACCAGGACGAAACGCCCCGGGTGCTCGGCCTGGGCGGCCCGCAGCAGCCCCCACGCCGGCGCCTGCACGAGGCCGGACCGGTCCGGCTCCGCGCCGCCGGGTCCGGCGGGTACGGCACCGCTGGTGAGGACGGCGAGGACGCAGTGCGCCGTCCGCTCGTCGGCCAGCCACTCCCGCACCGCCTCCCCCACCTCGCGGACGAGCGCGCGGGCCTGGACGGCCCCGCCCGCGTCCGGCGCCTCCGCGACGACCCGCCCGGCGAGCTCCCCGACCCGCAGCACCGCCAGCCCCGGCACCGGAACCCGCATGCGCAGCACATCGCCGATCGGCGTCAACCCCCCTATGCGGAAGTCGAGTTCCGGCCCCTCGACCCAGTCGATCCGCAGCGGCCCGGCGGCGGTCCGGGCACCGGTCGCGGGCCGCGACACGACGGACTCCACGGTCACCACGGGCCTGCCGGAGGTGTCGGCGGCGAGCAGTTCCACCACGTCGTCACCCGGCAACCGCCGCAGGCGCACGCGGAGTTCGCCGGCGCCCGCCCGGTGCACGGCGACCCCGTTCCAGGCGAACGGCAAAGCGGTCGCGCCCGCCCCCCGCTCCCCCGTGTCGAGCAGGTCGGGGTGGCTCGCCGCGTCCAGCAGCGCGGGGTGGATCAGGTACCCGGCGTCCGCGCGGGCCGCCCGCTCCAGGGACACCTCGGCGTACGTGTCGCCGCCGAGCCGCCACAGCGCGGTCAGTCCCCGGAAGGCGGGCCCGTAGGAGTACCCCCGCTCCACCAGCCGCTCGTACGCCCCGTCGAGCGGCACGGCGACGGCGCCCGACGGGGGCCACTCCGCCAGGTCGTCGCCCGGCTGCGGCGCCTTCTCCAGCAGTGTGCCGGAGGCGTGCCGGGTCCACTCGCCCGCGCTCCCCCGGGGCCGCGAGTGGACGCCGACCCGACGGGCACCGGCGGAGTCCGGCGCCCCCACGACCACCTGGAGCGCGAGCGCGTCGCCCTCCCCCGGTATCACGAGGGGTGCCTGGAGGGTGAGTTCGTCGAGGCAGGCGTACCCCAGCTCCGCTCCGGCCCGCAGCGCGAGATCGACGAACGCCGTGCCGGGCAGGAGCGCGCGCCCCAGCACCACGTGGTCCGCCAGCCAGGGGTGCCCGTCACGGGAGAGCAGCCCGGTCAGCACCGCCCCCGCCCCGTCGGGCAGCACCACGCCGGCGGTGAGCAGCGGATGCCCCGCGTCGGCCTGACCGTGCCGGGCCGCGTCGGCGGGAGCGGCGGAAGCCGCGGGCCGGGCGCTGAGCCAGAAACGCCGCCGCTCGAAGTCGTACGTCGGGAGGTCGACGACACGGGCCCCGGCCGGGGCGTGGTACGCCGCCCAGTCGACGGCCCGGCCGGCGAGGTGCAGTCGGGCGAGCCCGGCGAGCAGTTCGCGCGGCTCGTCGCGGTCGCGGCGGAGGAGGGGTACGAAGGGGGTGTCGGGCGCGGTCGCGGTCAGCGCGGCGTCCGGACCGACCTCGACGAAGTGCCGTACGCCCAGGGCTTCGAGGGAGGCGAGCGCGTCCGCGAACCGTACCGGCTCACGGACCTGGCGCACCCAGTACCCGGGGTCGGTGAACTCCTTCTCGGCCTGCGCACCGCCGACCGTGGAGACCACGGACAACTCGGGGGCACGGAACTCCAGCCGGTCCACCACCTGCCGGAAGTCCTCCAGCATCGGCTCCATCAACGGCGAGTGGAAGGCGTGCGAGACCTTCAGACGGGTCGTCTTACGACCCAGTGCCTCGAAGTGCGCCTGAAGAGCGAGGACTTCGGACTCGACACCGGAGACAACCAGCGCGCGGGGACCGTTCACGGCGGCGACGGCGACACCAGTGGTCAGCCGCACCTCGTCCTCCGACGCCTCGACCGCCACCATCGCACCACCCTCGGGCAGCGCCTCCATCAACCGACCCCGAGCGGAAACGAGCCGGGCCGCGTCCGTCAGCGACAGCACGCCCGCCACATGCGCGGCAGCGATCTCGCCCACCGAATGCCCGGCCACCACATCCGGCCGCACACCCCACGACTCAAGGAGCCGGAACAACGCCACCTCGACCGCGAACAACGCCGGCTGCGCCCAACCCGTCCGGTTCAAAACCTCCGCGTCCTCACCCCACATCACCTCCCGCAGACCATCCGGAAGCTCCGCGAGCACCTCGTCCAACGCCCCCGCGAACACCGGGAACGCCCCGTACAACCCACGACCCATCCCCAACCGCTGCGACCCCTGACCCCCGAACACGAACGCCGTCGGACCGTCCTCGCCGGCGCCGGTGAAGGTGCCGGGTGCGGTGGTGCCTTCCGCCAGGGCCGTGAGGCCGCGCAGGGCCTCGTCCCGGTCGGTGGCCACGACGGCCGCCCGGTGGTCGAGGACGGCGCGGGTGGTCGCGAGGGACAGTCCGAGGTCGGCGAGGTCCGGCGCGGAGTCGCCCGTCAGCAGGTCCTTGAGGCGGCGGGCCTGTGCGGGCAGGTGCCCGGCCGTCCTGGCCGACAGGAGGAGCGGGACGGCCGGGGTCTCCCGCGGGGCGGTCGCGCGGCGGGGAGCCGACTGCTCGGGTGCCTGTTCGAGCACGACGTGGCTGTTGGTGCCGCTGATGCCGAAGGAGGAGACGGCGGCGCGGCGCGGTCGTCCGGTCTCGGGCCAGGCCCGCTCCTCCGTGAGCAGGCGCACCGCGCCCGACTCCCAGTCGACGCGCGGCGAGGGCTCGTCGACGTGGAGGGTCTTCGGGAGGACGCCGTGGTGCAGGGCGAGGACGGTCTTGATGACGCCGCTGACCCCGGCCGCCGCCTGGGCGTGCCCGATGTTGGACTTCACCGAGCCGAGCCAGAGGGGGTCCGGGCCCGTCCGCTCCTGGCCGTAGGTGGCGAGCAGCGCCTGGGCCTCGATCGGGTCGCCGAGGGTCGTGCCGGTGCCGTGGCCCTCGACGTAGTCGACGTCGGCGGCGCCGAGACCGGCGGCGCGCAGGGCGCTTCGGATGACGCGGGTCTGGGAGGGCCCGTTGGGGGCGGTCAGGCCGTTGGAGGCGCCGTCCTGGTTGACGGCGGAGCCGCGGATGACCGCGAGGACCCGGTGGCCGTCGCGTACGGCGTCGGAGAGCCGCTGCACGAGGAGCAGGCCGAGGCCCTCGGACCAGGAGGTGCCGTCCGCCGCTCCGGCGAAGGCCTTGCAGCGGCCGTCGGGGGCGAGGCCGCGCTGGCGGCTGAAGTCGACGAACATGTCGGCGGTCGGCATGACGGTCACGCCGCCGGCGAGCGCCATGGAGACCTCGCCGCGCTGGAGGGCCTGGCAGGCGGTGTGCAGGGCGACCAGGGACGAGGAGCAGGCGGTGTCCACGGTGACGGCCGGACCTTCGAGGCCGAGCGTGTAGGAGACACGGCCGGAGGCGACGCTGGCGGCGCTGCCGTTGCCGAGGTAGGCGGCGAGGTCGTCGGGCACGGCTCCGAGGCGGGTGCCGTAGTCGTGGTACATCACGCCCACGTACACGCCGGTCTGGCTGCCGCGCAGCGAGGTCGGGTCGATCCCGGCGCGTTCGATCGCCTCCCACGAGCCCTGGAGCAGCAGGCGCTGCTGCGGGTCCATGGCGAGGGCCTCGCGCGGCATGATCCCGAAGAACTCGGGGTCGAACTCGGCGGCGTCGCCGAGGAATCCGCCCTGGTCGACGTAGGTCCTGCCGGGGGTGCCGGGGGTCGGGTCGTACAGGGCGTCGAGGTCCCAGCCCCGGTCGTCGGGGAAGCCGCCGATGGCGTCGCGGCCCTCGGTGACCAGCCGCCACAGGTCCTCGGGCGAGCGTACGCCGCCGGGGAAGCGGCAGCTCATGCCGATGATGGCGAGGGGTTCGTCGTGGGCGGGCCGGGGCCGCTCCGCCGGCGGCGGGGCGGCGGTGGCGTCCGCCGATGCCAGGTCGAGCCGGTCGCGCAGGAGCGCGGCGACGGCGCGGGCGGTGGGGTGGTCGAAGACGAGGGTGGCGGGCAGCGGGAGCCCGGTCTCGGCGGCGACGGCGTTGCGCAGTTCGACGGCGGCGAGCGAGTCGAAGCCGAGCTCCTTGAACGGCCGGTCGGGGCCGACGCTCTCGGTCGCCGCGTGCCCGAGCACGGTCTTCACCTGGGTACGCACCAGGTCGAGGAGCGCGCTGTCGCGTTCCGCCGCGCCGAGGGCGACGAGCCGGGAGCGCAGGGTGCGCGCGGCCTCGGGCGCGTCGGCGGTACCGGCGGTGGCGCGGCGCCTGACGGGTCCGCCGGCGAGCCCGGTGAGCAGGGCGGGCAGGGCGGTGCCGCGCGCCCGCAGGGCCTGGCGGTCGACGCGCAGCGGCACGGTGAGAGCGGCGCCGGCGGAGAGCGAGGCGTCGAGGAGGGCGAGGGCGTCGGCCGCTTCGAGCGCGGGCAGTCCCGCGCGCCGCATGCGGTCGAGGTCGGCGGCCGCGAGCGGGCCCCCGAGCCCGGTGTCGACCGCCCACAGCCCGTAGGCGACGGCGGTGGCGGGCAGACCGAGCGCGTCGCGGTGCCGGGCGAGGGCGTCGAGGAAGACGTTGGCGGCCGCGTAGTTGCCCTGTCCCTCCGCGAGGACGAGCCCGCCCGCCGACGAGACGAGCACGAACGCGGTCAGGTCCGCTTCGCGGGTCAGTTCGTGCAGGTGCCAGGCGGCGTCGGCCTTGGGCCGCAGCACGGCGCGGACCCGGGCCGGGGTGAGCGCGTCGACCAGCGCGTTGTCCGCGGTGCCCGCGGCGTGGACGACGCCGCGCAGCGGCCGCTCGGCCGGCACGGAGGCCAGCAGCCCGGCGAGGGCGGCGCGGTCGGAGACGTCGCAGGCGGCGACGGTGACGTGCGCGCCCGCCTCGGCCAGCTCGGCGCGCAGCCGGGCCGCGCCGGGCGCGTCGGGGCCCCGACGGCTCGTCAGCAGCAGGTGGCGTACGCCGTGTTCGGCGACCAGGTGCCGGGCTATCAGCGCGCCCAGGCCCCCGGTGCCGCCCGTGATCAGTACCGTCCCCGCCGGATCCCACGGCGACTCCGCCTCGGTGACGGGCAGCGGGACCAGCCGGGGGACGCTCGACTCGCCTTCCCGGAGGGCCACTTCGGGCTCCAGGGAACGGGCGGCGGTACCGAGAGCGGCTTCGGAGGCCGCCGTCCCGTCGGTGTCGACGAGCACGAAACGGCCGGGGTTCTCGGCCTCGGCGGCACGGACCAGGCCCCAGACCGGTGCCTGCGTCACGTCGACGGCGTCCGACGCCCGGACGGCGACGGCGCCCCGCGTGACGACGACCAGGCGCGCCCCCGCGAACCGGTCGTCGGCCAGCCAGCGCCGTACGGTCTCCAGCGCGTCGAGCGTCAGGGCCGCGGCGGCTTCGGGAACCGGCACGCCGGACGGCGCGGCGGGCACGACGTACCGCAGGAGGTCGGGGACCGGCCCCTCGCCGCCCGGCTCGCCGAAGTCGGCCACGGCCTCGCCCGCTCGGGCGACGCCCGGGACGGCACCAGGGGCGACACCAGGGGCGGTGGCCGGGCCGGAGGCCGGGAGCGGCTGCCAGTCGACGCCGTACAGCGCGCCGCCGTCCGGCCGCGCGGCCCGGGCGAGCTGCCCGGACGAGACGGGCAGCGAGGTCAGCACGTCGACGGTGGCGACCGGCCGACCCGCCCCGTCGGCGATCCACATCGCCGAGCGCTCCTCGCCCCGCAGGCGCCTGATGTGGACGCGCACGGCCGTCGCGCCCGCCGCGTGCAGGGTGACCCCGCTCCAGGAGAACGGCAGCAGCGTGTCCCCCTGCACCTCGCCCGAGGGGTCGACGAGGTCGGCGTGCATCGCCGCGTCGAACAGGGCCGGGTGGAGCCCGAAGCGTGCGGCGTCGGCGTGGTCCGCCGCGTCCAGCGCCACCTCGGCGAAGACGTCGTCGCCCCGGCGCCAGGCGGCCTTGAGCCCCTGGAACGCGGGCCCGTACCCGTACCCCCGGTTCTCCAGGCGCGCGTACACGCCTTCGACCGGTACGGACACGGCCCCGGCGGGCGGCCACTGGGCGAGGTCGGCGGGCGAACCCGCCCCGGCGTCGGTCCCGGGCGCCCGCTGCGGCGTCAGCGTGCCGACGGCGTGCCGCGTCCACGGTCCCGAGCCGCCCTCGGGCCGGGAGTGGACGGAGACGGCACGCGCCCCCGCCGCGTCGCGCGCGCCGACCACGACCTGTACGGCCGCGGCACCGCGCTCGGCCAGGATCAGCGGCGCCTGGAGCGTCAGCTCCTCGACCCGCCCGCAGCCGACCTCGTCACCCGCCCGCAGCGCCAGCTCCACGAGGCCCGTACCGGGCAGCAACAGGTTCCCCAGGACGGCGTGGTCCGCGAGCCACCCCTGGACACGGGGCGCGAGGCGCCCGGTGAGCACGACCCCGTCGGACTCGGGCGACACGACGACCGCCGTCAGCACCGGATGCTCGACGGCGTCGAGCCCCGCGGCCCGGACCCCGTCCGCGGCCGCCGCCGGCTCCGCGTCGAGCCAGTAGCGCTCGTGCTGGAAGGCGTAGGTCGGCAGGTCGACGGCGGTGCCCCCGTGTCCGGCGAACAGGGCGTCCCAGTCGGGCGCCACACCCCGCGCGTGGAGCCGGCCGAGCGCGGCCAGCAGTTCGCGCGGCTCGTCGCGGTCGCGGCGGAGGAGGGGTACGAAGGGGGTGTCGGGCGCGGTCGCGGTCAGCGCCGCACCCGGCCCGACCTCGACGAAGTGGCGGACACCCAGGGCTTCGAGGGCGGTGAGGGCGTCCGCGAAGCGGACCGCCTCGCGGACCTGGCCGACCCAGTACGCGGGATCGGTCAGGCCCTCCTCGGCCGGGATGCCGCTGACCGTGGAGACGAAGGGAACGCGGGGTACGGCGAAGTCCAGGCTCTCCACCGTCCGCCGGAACTCCTCCAGCATCGGTTCCATGAGCGGGGAGTGGAAGGCGTGCGAGACCTTGAGACGGGTCGTCTTACGACCCAGTGTCTCGAAGTGCGCCTGTACAGCGAGGACTTCGGACTCGAAACCGGAGACGACGAGCGCGCGGGGACCGTTCACGGCGGCGACCGAAACCCCGGCGGTGAGCCGGACCTCGTCCTCCGACGCCTCGACCGCCACCATCGCACCACCCTCGGGCAGCGCCTCCATCAACCGACCCCGAGCCGACACAAGCCGAGCCGCATCCGCCAGCGACAACACCCCCGCCACATGCACGGCGGCGATCTCACCCACCGAATGCCCGGCCACCACATCCGGCCGCACACCCCACGACTCCAGAAGCCGGAACAGAGCGACCTCGACCGCGAACAACGCCGGCTGAGCCCAACCCGTCCGGTTCAAAACCTCCGGATCCTCGCCCCACATCACCTCCCGCAGACCATCCGGAAGCTCCGCGAGCACCTCGTCCAACGCCCCCGCGAACACCGGGAACGCCCCGTACAGTCCACGACCCATCCCCAGCCGCTGCGACCCCTGGCCCGAGCACACCAGCGCCACCTTGCCCGGCGTCGCCGCGTCCTCAGGGGCCCCGCCCCCGGCGAGGGCGTCGAGGGCGCGCGCGAGTTCGGCGCGGTCCGCGCCCACCGCGAAGGCCCGGTGCTCCAGGGCGGCGCGCCGGGTGGCGAACGCATGGCCCGCCGACGCCAGTTGGTCGTCCTGGAGGGAGTCGAGGAAGGTTCGGGCGCGCTGCGCCTGGGCGGCCAGGGCGGGCCGCGTGCGGGCGGAGAGCGGCCACACCGTGTACGACGGCGGCGCGGGCGCCGGCTTCGGGGCGGGCTCGACGGTGTCGGGCTGCTCGACGATGACGTGCGCGTTGGTACCGCTGATGCCGAAGGACGAGATCCCCGCCCGGCGCGGGCGGCCCGTCTCGGGCCACGCCCGCGACTCCGCCAGCAGCTCCACCCGCCCCGCGTCCCAGTCCACCCGCGACGACGGCTCGTCCGCGTACAGAGAAGCGGGCAGCACACCCCTCCGCATCGCCTCCACCATCTTGATCACACCGGCGACACCCGCCGCCGCCTGCGTGTGCCCCAGGTTCGACTTCACCGAACCCAGCCACAACGGATCGCCGTCCCCCCGACCCTGCCCGTACGTCGCCAACAACGCCTGCGCCTCGATCGGATCACCCAACGTCGTCCCCGTACCATGCGCCTCCACCACGTCCACCTCGGCGGCCGAGACGCCGGAGACGCGCAGGGCCTGCCGGATGACCCGCTGCTGGGCAGGGCCGTTCGGGGCCGTCAGACCGTTCGACGCACCGTCCTGGTTCACCGCCGAACCCCGCACCACCGCGAGGACACGATGACCGTTCCGCCGGGCGTCCGACAGACGCTCCAGGACCAGCAGGCCGGCCCCCTCGGCCCAGCCGGTGCCGTCCGCCGAGTCGGCGAAGGACTTGCAGCGGCCGTCGGGGGCGAGGCCGCGCTGCCGGTTCATGTCGACGAAGGTGTCGGGGGTGGCCATGACCGTGACGCCGCCCGCGAGCGCCAGCGTGCACTCGCCCTGCCGCAGCGCCTGCGCCGCCCAGTGCAGGGCGACCAGCGAGGACGAGCAGGCGGTGTCCACGGTCACGGCCGGGCCCTCGAGGCCGAGGGCGTAGGCGACACGGCCGGTGACGACGCTCGCGAGGCTGCCGTTGCCGAGGTATCCGGCGGCCTCCTCGGGCACCTGGGTGCCGAGACGCGTGGCCCAGTCGTGGTACATGACTCCGGCGAAGACCCCGGTGCGCGAGCCGTGCAGGGAGGTGGGGTCGATCCCGGCGCGCTCGACGGCTTCCCAGGCGACCTCCAGGAGCAGCCGCTGCTGGGGGTCCATGGCCTGGGCCTCGCGCGGGCTGATGCCGAAGAACCCGGGGTCGAAGTCGGCCGCGTCGTAGAGGAACCCGCCCTCGCGGGTGGCGCTCTTGCCGGGCGTGCCGGGCTCGGGGTCGTACAGCTCCTCGACGTCCCAGCCCCGGTCGTCGGGGAAGGCCGCGACCGCGTCGCGGCCTTCGGCGACGAGGTGCCAGAGGTCCTCGGGCGAGGTGACGCCGCCCGGGTAGCGGCAGCTCATGCCGACGATCACGATCGGGTCGTCGGTGGTGGCGGTGCCGGGTGCGGGCGCGGGCTCGGCCGGAGTCGCGTCGGCGGCCGGGGCCCGGGTGTCCAGGGTGTCGGCGATGTGCCGGGCCAGGGCGGTGGGCGTCGGGTGGTCGAAGACGAGGGTGGCGGTGAACCGCAGGCCCGTCGCGGAGTTGAGGCGGTTGCGGAGTTCGACGGCGGCGAGCGAGTCGAAGCCGATCTCGCTGAAGGCGCGCCCCGCCTCGACGGCCTCGGCGTCGCTGTGTCCGAGGACGTCCGCGACCTGGCCGCGTACGAGGTCGAGGAGGGCGGTGAGGCGGTCGGCGGGTTCGAGCGCGGCCAGGCGGGAGGCCAGGGGGACCCGGCCCCGGGCCGTGTCCGTGCCGGCGGGCTCGACGGGTGCGCCGTCCGGTCGCCCGGCGGTACGGCGGGGGCCGGCCGGTACCAGACTCCGGAGCACGGCGGGCGCGTCCGCGCCCCTGGCCCGCAGGGCGGCGGGGTCGACGCGCACGGGGACCGCCGTGGTGAGTCCGGCGCGTACGGCGGCGTCGAGCCGTGCCAGGTTCTCGGCGGGGTCGAGGGGGTCCAGGCCGAGGCGGGCGATGCGGGTGAGCGCGCTCGCGTCGAGCTGGGCGCCCATGCCGGTGCCGCCGGTCCACAGGCCCCAGGCGAGCGAGGTGGCGGGCAGGCCCGCGGCGGCGCGGTGGGCGGCCAGGGCGTCCAGGAAGACGTTGGCGGCGGCGTAGTTGGACTGTCCGGCGCCGTCGAGGAAGCCGGCGGTGGAGGAGAACAGGACGAAGGCCGTGAGGTCGGCGCCGCGCGTCAGCTCGTGGAGGTGCCAGGCGCCGTCCGCCTTGGGACGCAGGACGGTGTCGAGGCGCTCGGGGGTCTGCGCGGTGACCAGGCCGTCGTCGATGACGCCGGCCGCGTGCACGACGCCGCGCAGCGGGTGTGCGGCGGGGACGGCGGCGAGCAGGGCCGCCAGGGCGGCGCGGTCGGAGACGTCGCAGGCCGCGACGGTGACGTGGGCGCCCGCGGCGGCGAGTTCCGTACGGAGTCCGGCGGCGCCCGGAGTGTCGGCGCCGCGCCTGCCGGCGAGCAGCAGATGACGCACGCCGTGCTCGGCGACGAGGTGGCGGGCGACGAGCGCGCCGAGGCCGCTGGTGCCCCCGGTGACCAGGACGGTGCCTTCGGCGTCCCAGGGGGTGACGGGTGCGGCGCCGTCGGCCGGGGTGCCCGCTTCGGTGGCGGGGGCGAGGCGGGGCACGAGCAGGGTGCCGTCGCGCAGGGCGAGTTCGGGCTCGCCCGCGGCGTGGGCGAGGGCGGCGGCGCGCAGCAGCTCCTCGGGCACCGCGGCGGGTTCCGCGTCCGTGTCGATGCCGGTGCCGGTGCCGACGCCGGTGCCGGGGTCCACGTCCATGCCGATGTCGGTGTCGGTGTCGACGAGGACGAAGCGGCCCGGGTGTTCGGCCTGGGCCGCGCGGACGAGGCCCCAGACGGGGGCGGTCGCGAGGTCGGGGCGCTCGTGCGGGCCCGTCGCGACGGCGCCCTGGGTGACGATCAGGAGGGTGGAGTCGGTGGCCGACGCGGCCCAGTCCCGGACCAGCTCCAGTGCGCGGGCGGTGTGACGGCGCACCAGGGCCGGTAGGTCCGCTCCCTCTTCCCCCGCCGACGGGAACGCCTCCCCCGCCGGCGGGAAGACTGCCAGGGTCACGGCGGGTGCCGTGGACCCGCCGCCGTGCGGGACGGTGCCCGGCGGGACCCACGCGACGTGCAGCAGCCCCTGCGCCGCCGTGCGCGCGGGGTCGGCGAGGCGGGGGTCCCGCGGGTCCAGCCGGCGCAGGACCAGGGAGTCGACATGGGCGACCGGCGCGCCGGTGCCGTCCGTGATCGAGAGGGTGACCGCGTCGGGTCCGTTCGCCGTGACGCGGACGCGGACGGTCGTGGCCCCGGAGGCGTACAGGCTCACTCCGGTCCAGGCGAAGGGGAGCCAGACGCCGGAGGCCAGCTCCTCGCGGACGTGGTCGACCGGGTGCAGCGCGGCGTCGAAGAGCGCCGGGTGGAGTCCGAAGGCGGCGGCGTCGGGGGCTGCCGTCTCGTCGAGCGCGACCTCGGCGAAGACCTCTCCGTCCCGCCGCCACACGGCGCGCAGCCCCTGGAAGAGGGGGCCGTAGGCGTAGCCGGCGCGCAGGGCGTCCGCGTAGAAGGAGGAGTGGTCGACGCGGGTCGCCCCGCTGGGCGGCCACTGCGCGTCCGCTCCCTCGGCCCGCGGTGCTCCGGCGGCGGTCCTGGCCAGGAGGCCCGTGGCGTGCCGGGTCCACTCGGTGCCGGGCAGGGCGTCGGCGGGGCGGGAGAGGACGTCGATGGTGCGGGTTCCGTGCGCGCTCTCGGGGCCGACGGCGACCTGGAGTTCCACGGCCGCCTCGGCGGGCAGCGTCAGCGGGGCGTGCAGGGTCAGCTCCTCGACGTGGCCGCAGCCGGTGCGGTGGCCCGCGTGGAGGGCGAGGTCGACGAGGGCGGTGCCGGGCAGCATCGGCGTCCCGGCGATGACGTGGTCGGCGAGCCAGGCGTGGGTGCGGAGCGACAGCCGCCCGCCGAAGACCGCGCCGTCGCCCTGGGCGAGGCGCGTCTCGGAGGCGAGCAGCGGGTGCGCGGCGGCGCCGGGGCCGCCCGAGGGGCGGACCGGGCGGGCGTCCAGCCAGAAGCGGCGGCGCTGGAAGGCGTACGTGGGCAGGTCGACGCGGCGGGCGCCGGTGCCGGCGAAGTGGGCGCCCCAGTCGACGCCGTGGCCCCGGACGGCCAGCCGTGCGACGGCGTCGAGCGTCTGGCGGGGTTCGTCGCGGTCGCGGCGCAGCGCGGAGAGGAAGACGAGGTCGTCGCCGCCTCCGGCACCGCCGCCTTCGCCCTGGCCGCCGCCGTCCTCGTGTTCCCGTTCGGTGAGCGCGGTCTGCGCCATCGCCGACAGGACGGCGTCGGGGCCGAGTTCGAGGAAGTCGGTGATGCCGGCGGAGCGCAGGAAGTCCAGGCCGTCGGCGAAGCGCACGGCCGCGCGGACGTGCGCGACCCAGTAGTCGGGCGAGCACAGCTGCTCGTCGGTGGCGGCGCGTCCGGTGACGTTGGAGACCACGGGGAGGACGGGCGGGCGGTAGTCCACGATCGAGGCGAAGCGGCCGAACTCCTCCAGCATCGGTTCGACCAGCGGTGAGTGGAAGGCGTGGCCGACGCGCAGCCGCCTGGTCCTCGCGCCCTGCCGGGCGAGGGCTTCGGCGGCGGCGAGGACCGCGTCCTCGGCGCCGGACAGGACCAGGGAGCGGGGTCCGTTGACGGCGGCGACGCCGAGCCGGTCCTCCTGGCCGGCGAGGAGCGGCAGCACCTGCTCCTCGGTGGCGTCGACGGCGACCATGGCGCCGCCCGCCGGGAGTTCCTGCATGAGCCTGCCCCGGGCGGCGACGAGCAGCGCGGCGTCCTCGACGGTGAGGACCCCGGCGACGTGGGCGGCGGTGAGTTCGCCCAGGGAGTGGCCGGCGAGGTAGTCGGGGCGCAGACCCCAGGAGGTGACGAGCCGGTGGAGCGCGGTCTCCACGGCGAACAGCGCGCACTGCGCGTACAGCGTCCCGTCGAGGAGCGCCGCCCCGGGCGAGCCGGGGGCGGCGAACAGCACGTCGCGCAGCGGCACGTCGAGCTGGAGGTCGAGGTGGCCGGTCACCTCGTCGAGCGCGTCGGCGAAGACGGGGTACGCGTCGTACAGGCCGCGCCCCATGGCGAGTCGCTGGCTGCCCTGGCCGGTGAAGAGGAAGGCGAGGCGGCCGGCGGCGGGCGCGCCGGTGACGAGTCCGGGCGCGGCTCCGCCGGGTCCCGTCGCCAGGGCACGCAGCGCTCCGGTGAGGGCGGCGCGGTCGTCGGCGAGGACGACGGCGCGGTGGCGGAGGGCGGCGCGGGTGCGGGCCAGGGAGTGGCCGAGGTCGGTGAGGCGGGCGCCGGGGACGCGCTCCAGGTGGTCGGCGAGGCGGTCGGCCTGGGCGCGCAGGGCTGCGGGCGTGGCACCGGACACGGCGAAGGGCAGGGGCGGCCGTCCGGCGGCGCGCTCCGAGGGGACCGGTTCCGGCCCCGTGGCGTCCCGCCCCGGTCCCGTCGCCTCCCGCTCGGTCCCCGCCACCACCGGTTCCGGCCCCACCGGCTGTCCCGGCTCCTCACCCGACCCGGTCGTCTCCAGTCCTGGCCCGGTCGTCTCCAGTCCCGGCCCGGTCGCCTCCCGACCCGACCCGGTCGTCTCCCCGCCCGGCCCGGTCGCCTCCCGCTCCGGCTGTTCCGCGGCCTCCCGGGGCTCCTCGATGATCACGTGCGCGTTGGTGCCGCTGATGCCGAAGGCCGAGATCCCGGCGCGCCGGGGGCGGTCGGCGGACTCCCAGGGACGGGCGCGGGTGAGGAGTTCGACGTCGCCCGCCGCCCAGTCGATGTGGCGGGACGGCTCGTCGGCGTGGAGGGTCTTCGGCAGCGTGCGGTGGCGCAGCGCCATGACCATCTTGATCACTCCGGCGACACCGGCGGCCGCCTGGGTGTGCCCGAGGTTGGTCTTGACGGAGCCGAGCCACAGCGGCCGTCCGGGCTGCCGCTCGCGGCCGTAGGTGGCGAGGACGGCCTGGGCCTCGATGGGGTCGCCGAGCCGGGTGCCGGTGCCGTGCGCCTCCAGGGCGTCCACGTCGGCGGCGGTGAGTCCGGCCTCGGCGAGGGTGCGGCGGATCAGCCGTCGCTGGGCCTGTCCGTTGGGTGCGGTCAGGCCGTTGCTGGCGCCGTCCTGGTTGACTCCGGTGCCGCGCACCACGGCGAGGACGGGGTGCCCGGCGGCGCGCGCGGCGGAGAGGCGCTCCAGGACGAGCAGTCCGACGCCTTCGGAGAAGGCGGTGCCGTCGGCGGCGTCGGCGAAGGCCTTGATCCGGCCGTCGGGGGCGAGGCCGCGCTGGCGGCTGAAGGTGGTGAAGGTGCTCGGGCTGCCCATGACGGCGACGCCGCCGGCGAGCGCGAGCGTGCACTCGCCGCGCCGCAGCGACTGGGCGGCGAGGTGGAGGGCGACTAGCGAGCCCGAGCAGGCCGTGTCGACGGTGAGGGCGGGGCCCTCGACGCCGAGGGCGTAGGCGACGCGGCCGGAGGCGACGCTGAGCGCGCTGCCGTTGCTGACGTAGCCGTCGAGCCCGTCGGGCGCCTCGTGGGCGCGGGGGCCGTACTCCTGGACCTCGGCCCCGACGAACACGCCGGCGCGGCTCGCCCGCAGGGACGTGGGGTCGATGCCGGCCCGCTCCAGCGCCTCCCAGGCGGTCTCCAGGAGGAGCCGCTGCTGCGGGTCCATGGAGAGCGCCTCGCGGGGGCTGATGCCGAAGAAGCCGGCGTCGAAGTCGGCGGCGTCGGCGAGGAAGCCGCCCTTGGTGACGTAGCTGGTGCGGGGCGTGTCGGGGTCGGCGGCGTACAGCTCCTCGACGTCCCAGCCCCGGTCGCCGGGGAAGTCGCCGAGGACGTCGCGGCCTTCGGCGACCAGCCGCCAGAGGGCCTCGGGGGAGTCGATCCCGGAGGGGAAGCGGCAGCCCATGCCGACGATGACGACGGGGTCGGCGGCGTCCGCGGCCGCGGCGTCGACGGCGTCGACCGTCCCGGCCTGGGCGGGCGGCGCGGCCGGCGTCTCGCGGCCCTCGGTCAGTTCGGCGTGGAGGAAGCGGGCGAGGGCGGCGGGGTCGGGGTGGTCGAAGCCGACCGTGGGCGGCAGGGCGAGGCCGGTGGCGTCGTTGAGCAGCCGCTGGAGGGTGACCAGGCCGAGGGAGTCCAGGCCCAGTTCCTGGAAGGTGCGGCCGGGGTCCACGGTGGCCGCGCTCTCGCCGCGTACGGTCCGCAGGACTTCGGCGGTCCGGGCGCACACCAGGTCGACGAGGAGACGCGTCCGTTCCTGGGCGGGCAGCCGGTCCAGCCGGTCGAGGCCGTCGAAAGCGCCGCCGGTGGGACCGTCCGGGACACCGTCGATGGGGCCGTTTCCTGACTCGCTCATCCGTACGCTCCACCCGCCGCCTTCGGCCCGGGCGGTCCGGCGCGAGCGCCTTCGGCCCGGGGGGAACCACACACCGTCTTCGCGACCCTAGGTCGGCGACGGGGCGGGTCCACCCCCAGCTCACCCCTATCGGCCCCGGTCTTCGGGCCGGAGCGCCGGCTTCCCGGGGAACCGGGCCCGCGCGCGCCGGCCCGGCGGCTAGGGTGCGCGGCATGGCACACGGAACCTCCGGAGCTCAGCGGCCCACGCCCTGGCGGGGCGTCAACTACAACACCGGCACCGACTACGCGGGGCACGGGACGGCGCCCGTCCCGTGGCCGGCCGACGTGGTGCGGGCGCACATGGCGGCGATCAGGGACGAGCTGCACTGCACGTCGGTCTCGCTGTACGGCACGGACGTCGCGGGGCTCGCCGACTGCGCGCGGGCGGCGGCGGAGGCGGGGCTGCACGTGTGGCTCCAGCCCCGGCTGATCGAGGGGTCGGCCGAGGCGACGCTGGCGCACCTGGCCGAGGCGGCCGGGGCCGCCGAGGAGCTCCGGGGGCGGTACGGCGCCGTCGACCTGAGCGTGGGCTGCGAGCTGACGGTCTTCGGTTCGGGCATCATGCCGGGCGGCTCGCACGCGGAGCGGTCGGCGCTGCTGGCGGAGCCCGGGACGTGGGGCGGACTCCCGGCGTACAGCGCGGCGTTGAACGAGCTCCTCGGCCGGGCGCTGGAGGTGGCGAGGGCGCGGTTCGGCGGCCGGCTGACGTACGCGGCGGGGCTGTGGGAGGACGTGGCCTGGGACGGTTTCGACTTCGTGGGGGTCAACTACTACCGGACGGCGTTCAACGCCGACGGGTACGCGGAGGGGCTGCGGCGCTATTTCGCGGCGGGCAAGCCGGTGCTGGTCACCGAGTTCGGCTGCTGCACGTTCACGGGCGCGGCCGAGATGGGACCGGGCGGCTACGCGGTGATCGACTGGTCGGCGGTTCCGCCGAGGCTGAGGGGCGACTTCACGCGGGACGAGCCGGAGCAGGCCCGGGCGCTCGCCGGGCAGCTGGACGTGTTCGACGCGGCGGGTGTGGCGGGGGCGTACGTCTTCGAGTTCGTGGCGCCGAAGCCGTACTCGGAGGATCCTCGGTTCGACCTGGACATGGGGAGTTTCGGCCTGGTGAAGGTGGTCGACGGCGGATGGCTGCCCAAGGAGTCGTTCCGGGAGCTGGCGCGGCGGTTCACAGCGCGGTGAGGAAGTCGGCCACGACCCGCTGGAAGCGGTCGGGCTCCTCCAGGTGCGGCATGTGGCTGGAGTGCTCGAAGAGTTCCCAGCGGGAGTCGGGGATCAGCTCCTGGTAGGGGCGTACCGCCGCCTCGGTCGCCTCGTCGTGGCGGCCCGAGAGGATCAGGGTGGGGGCCGTGACGGAGCCGAGGCACGGCTCGACGGTCCAGTCGCGCAGGGTGCCGGTGACGTGGAACTCGCTGGGGCCGTTCATGGTGGCGTAGACGGTCGGGTCGTCGTGGACCTCGTAGAGGGAGGCGGTGTACGCGCGCGGCCAAGGCGTCACGCGGCACACGTGCCGCTCGTAGAAGACGGCGACCGCCTCCCGGTACTCGGCGCTCGTGGTGGTGCCGGCGGCCTCGTGGCGGCGGAGGGTGGCGTCGACGCCGGGCGGCAGCGCGTCGCGCAGCGCCTTCGTCTCGCGGCGCCACAGCGGGTAGGAGGCCGGTGAGTTGGCGACGACGAGGCCGCGCAGCCCGGCGGGGCGTTCGGCGGCGTGCCGGGCGGCGAGCATGCCGCCCCAGGAGTGTCCGAAGAGGACGTAGCCGTCGACGATGCCCAAGTGCCCGATGAGGTTGTCGAGTTCGTCGAGGAAGAGCTGGACGGTCCAGAAGCCCGGGTCCTGGTCGGGCAGCCGGGTGGAGCCGCCGTTGCCGAGCTGGTCGTAGTGGACGACGGGGTGGCCGGTGCGGGCGGCGAGCGCGGCGAGCGGCAGCAGGTAGTCGTGGGGGCTGCCGGGGCCGCCGTGGACGACGACGAGCGGGGGCCGGCCGCCGGAGAGGTCGCCGGTGACGCGGTACCAGGTCTCGTACGGCCCGTAGGGCACCGTGCCCTTGGCGTCGGCGGCCACGTCCTCGTCCACCACCGCGACGGGCTCCACGTTCCGGGCCGCCGTCGCGACGGGCTCCACGTCCTGGGCCACCGTCGCGACGGGCTCCACGCCCTCGGCCGCCGCGTCCTCGGGCTTCACGGGTGTCACGGACATGCCCCTTCGCTCCTCACCGCACGGTCTTCGCCATGACGTTAGGAGGCTAGGGGGCGTGCCCACACCCCCTATCGCCCCTGGGACCCGCCCGGCGACCGCGTCAAGACCGCCTGAAGGAATTGTCCAAATAATTTGCAGACGGAAATCGAAGGGGACGCTAGGGGTTCTCCGACCTTCCGCCGAAACTACTCTCGATCATGGTCGGCCCGGTCCTCACGAGGGAGTCGGGCCCGGTCGCACGCCATGAAAGTCACCCACGAAAAGGGGAAACCCATGCGCTCCCATATCGTCTTCCGCGCGGTCGCCGGCGCGTTATGCGCCGCCGCCCTGACCGTGTCCGCCGCAGCCACGTCCTCGGCGGCCGTGAGCCCGTCGCTGTCCGTCACCCCGGCGGCGAACCTCGCCGACGGCGCCGACATCACCGTCTCGGTCTCCGGCTTCGGCGCGGGTGAGCAGGTGTACGCGTCGCAGTGCGCCGAGACCTCCGCCGGGGTCGTCTGCAACCTGCCCGACACCCTGGTCCTGGTCCCGGACGCGTCCGGGAACGCCTCGGGGCAGACGTGGGCGCGCAAGACCTTCACGGGCTCCTCGCCGACGGGCGAGACGGTCACCGTCGACTGCGCCACCGTGCCGAACGGCTGTTTCTTCGGTGCCGGCACGCAGACCGGTCCGGGCGCCACGCCCGTCCCGCTCTCCTTCGTGTGACCGTTCGTGGCCCGGGTCCGCGCGTGCGCGGACC